>CAYXVA010000039.1:7438-8505 GCA_964467975.1 uncultured Oscillospiraceae bacterium
GAGGCCGCGCAGCTGCGCGCTCTTGCGCGCGAGGAGCCCGAGCGCTCGAGACAGCTGGAGTTTATGGCCGGGCACGTGGAGATATATTCACTCGACGCCGTCAAGACCGCGCTCACGGGCGGCAGCCACATAGATTTCGCGCCGGAACTGCCCTTCCGCGCGCCGGACTCGAGCGGCCTGGACGCATACGTCGAGGTCCGGGCAGGCGAGATACCCTACATGTCGCAATACGACGGGCGCTGGGCCTATCACGCCTACGGAAGCTCTGTCGTGGGCCTGGCCGGGTGCGGGCCTACATGCCTCGCGATGGCCGCGGCGGGCCTGACCGGCGACGGGTCGCTGAACCCCGCGAAGGTTGCCGATTACGCGTCGGAGGCGGGCTATTACGTGTCGGGCGTGGGTACGATGTGGTCGCTGTTCACACAGGGCGCGGCCCATTACGGCCTGAGCGGCGTCGAGCTCCCGCTCGATGAGTACGTCATGCGCAGCAGCTTAAATTCCGGCGCCGTGATAGTCGCGAGCATGCTGCCGGGCGACTTCACGCAAAACGGGCACTTCATAGTTATACACGGCTGCGACGGCGGCGGCTTTCGCGTCCACGACCCAAACAGCGCCGAACGCAGCGCGCAGAGCTGGACATACGAAAGGCTCGCGGGACAGATAGCAAACCTGTGGGCTCTCAGCGCGTAAGCGGAGCAGACGTATGCAGATGGCGCAATTGCACGGCGGAATTTTTGTGCAACTCGCCCTATTTACAAATTCACGAACCGGGTGTTACACTAAATGAGCCGAAACCGATGACTGAGAAGAGTACTCAGGACACGATGTCTTCAGAGAGCGGCGCGCATGCTGTGAAAACGGCATTGCTGCTGTAAGCGCCGCGGCGGACGTCTTGGGGAATGGACTCAGGAGGGGAGCGAAACTAACTCCCGGGAGGGCGCCCGTTACAGCGCCGGATGCGTGATGGCGCGTCATGAGTGGGCTACTAGCCAATTTGGGTGGCACCGCAGGTAATGTTTGTTCCTGTCCCAAAGACCGATAAGGTCTTTGGGACAGTTTTTTATTTT
>CAYXVA010000040.1:0-8452 GCA_964467975.1 uncultured Oscillospiraceae bacterium
AAGTTCACGTTCTCGGTGGTCGCCGTATCATTAAAAAAAAAAAAGTCGCCCTCGTTTTCGCGCTCAGGGTCGTCGGTGACGAGGATGAGACGGCCCGCGCGCAGCTCGTCGAGGGCCTCGGGGATTGCGTTGAATTTATACATAATATCGCTCCTTTTTGACTTTTTATAAACATTGTGTCCTGCGACGCATCATCACACCGCTCCCGCGTATCCCCCACGCGCCCGCCCTCTCCCCGAGGGGGCTGTCGGCGTTAGCCGGCTGGGGGAGTTTCCCTCTGGGCTTGCGCGCGCCTTCGGGGAAACTCCCTCCGGCCCTTCGGGCCGCCTCCATCTTAAGAGGGAGGGATTTGTTCTCGCGTTCGCGAGCGGGCGGGAGATTTTGCGCCTCAGAACCCGTTTTGCAGCAGCATTTCAAGCGTTATGCCTTCGCTTGCGGCTTCGGGTTCCTGGGCCGGCTGCATGAGCTTTTCTACGTATTTGCCGATGATGTCCGTCTCCAGGTTCACTTTGTCGCCGGGGCGCTTAAATTGCAGGGCGGTGTTCACGAGCGTGTGCGGGATGGCGGAGATGGAAAAGCCCCGCTCGTCCACGCGCGCGACCGTGAGGCTGACGCCGTCGATGGCGATGGATCCCTTTTCGACCACATAGCGCAGTATGCCCGGCGCGGCGGCGAAGTCGTACCAGACGGCGTTGCCGTCGCGGCGCGTGCGCTCGAGCGTGCCGGTGCCGTCGACGTGCCCGGCGACGATGTGCCCGCCGAAGCGGCCGTTCGCCGCCATCGCGCGCTCGAGGTTCACCGGCGTGCCGTGCTTGGCGAGCGCGAGCGCCGAGCGGTCGAGCGTCTCGTGCATGACGTCGGCGGAGAAGCCGCCGGAGTCGAAGGCCGTGACCGTGAGGCACACGCCGTTGACGGCTATGCTGTCGCCGAGATGTATGTCGCCGAGGACGGTTTTCGCCTTTATCCTCAGCACGGCGGAATCTGCCCCGCGCTGCACGCGCTCGACGGCGCCGACCTCCTCAATTATGCCTGTGAACACGCGCTCTTCACCTCGCATTCTATCAATATGTCCCCGCCGAGCCGCCCGGTGCGCGCAATCTCAAGCTGCACACCCGCGTCCGGGTTGGGAAAGCCCTGCCCCGCTATGGGGGACTTCGCCGCCGCGCCGCCGAGCAGCTTGGGCGAGACGTAGGCGTAGACGCGCCGCACTATGCCCGCTTCGAGCGCCGACCAGTTGAGCGTCGCGCCGCCCTCGATGAGCAGCCCGTCTATCTCCCGCGCGCCCAGCTCGCGCATGAGCGCCGTGAGGCTCACCCGGCCGTTTTCCTCCGGCAGCGTTATCACCTCGCAGCCCGCGTCCCGGTACGGCGCTATCCGCTCTAAGTCGGCGCAGAGCGTGGCGATTATCACCGGCGCGTCAAGGGCCGTGCGCACGAGGTTTGAGCCGAGCGGTGTGCGCAAATTGCCGTCGCAGACTATGCGCACGGGGTTCCTGCCGCCGGGGAGACGGCACGTCAGGATTGGGTCGTCCGCGAGCACGGTGCCCACGCCGCACATGATGCCCCGGTACTTGTTGCGCAGCCGGTGCACGTGCTCGCGCGAGAGCTCGCCGGTTATCCACTTGGATTCGCCTGTGTACGCGGCGATCTTCCCGTCGAGCGTCATCGCGTACTTGAGCGCGACATAGGGCGTCTTTGTGCGGATGTAGTGGAAAAACACCGCGTTTACAGCCGTGCATTCGCGCTCGAGCACGTGCTCCGTGACGGCGACGCCGTGCGCGCGGAGGATCTCGAGCCCCTTGCCCGCGACAAGCGGGTTGGGGTCGGGCGCGCCGACTATGACGCGCGATATGCCGGCTGAGAGTATCGCGTCCGTGCACGGCGGCTGCCTGCCGTGGTGGCAGCACGGCTCGAGCGTGACGTACATTTTGGCGCCTCGCACGTCGCCCTTACAGTGCGCGAGGGCGTTGCGCTCGGCGTGCTTTTCTCCGCAGCGCTCGTGCCACCCCTCGCCGATTATCTCGCCGTCTCTGACGATAACCGCGCCGACCATCGGGTTGGGAGAGCACCAGCCCTCGCCGCGCACAGCCAGCTCAAGCGCCCGGCGCATGTAGTATTCGTCGTTCATGCCTTCGCCTCCAAGCATGCAAAAGGCCCCGAAGGTTCTCTTCGGGGCCGGATACTGCGTTTTCGCGGGCAGGCACGCTTGAAAAGAAAAAACTCTGAAACGGAAAACCGCCTCAGAGCAACGAAAGCATGCGGGAAACGCCCGCAAATAATCTTCTTCCATCCAGACTGTAACTGTCGGTTTTGGAATCTCACCAAATCCTGCGCCGTAAGCGCTCGCGGACTTTACCGCCGATCGGGAATTTCACCCTGCCCTGAAGACCAGCTATTAACTTCGCATCTATATTAGACCTGTTTGGCCCGCTTGTCAAGGGATAAAATTGTAAAAAGCGCGGAGCTGTGCGCCCCGCGCCTTTCTCATTTCAGCGCCTCGGAAATGTTGTCGGCAAGGTCGCCCGCGGCCTTGAGGGCCCGGCCTATCACGTTGTCGCCCTTCTTCTTCGGGGCCATCAGCATGCCCATCGACGCGCCGATTGCCATGCCCATACCCACGCCCTTTAAAAAGGACTTGCTGTCCATGCTCTGCATATGCGTACCTCCTTGCAATGTTACACAACAAGTTTGCGCCGCAGAACCTTATTTTATGATTTGCCGACGGCGGTAATATGTGTTATACTAATAAATCGAATGTTGCTTTTTAAATCGGAAAGGACGAAAGCGATGTCATACAAGGTACTTGCGGTGGGCGACACTGTCGGCTCATCCGGGCTTGAATATATCCAGAGGCGGCTGCGCAGTATACGACGCGAGCTGGGCGCGGACTTCGTCGTGGTAAACGGCGAAAACGCGAACGTTGTCGGCTGCACGCCGCGTCAGGTGGACGCGATACTCGCTTCGGGCGCGGACTGCGTCACGCTGGGCAACCACACGTGGACGCGCTGGGAGCTTCAGCCTTACCTCGACGACGAGGTCCGGGTTGTGCGCCCAGCAAACTACGCGCCCCAGTGCCCGGGCCGGGGCTGCGCGGGCTTTGATACGCCATATGGCGAGCTGGCCGTCATAAATCTGATAGGCCGCTTCACGCTCGACCCCAACACGGACAACCCCTTCCTGACCGTCGACGCCATACTCGAGCAGCTGACGGCGAAGTTCATCCTCGTCGACTTCCACGCCGAGGCCACAAGCGAGAAGATAGCCATGGGCTACTACCTCGACGGGCGCGTGAGCGCCGTCTGGGGCACGCACACGCACGTGCAGACCTCGGACGCGCGGGTATTTCCCAAGGGCACGGGTTTCATCACCGACCTCGGCATGACCGGGCCGTTTGAGTCGGTGATAGGGATAAAGCCGGAGCAGAGCATAGGCAAGTTCCTCGGCGACGTGCCGCGCCGCTACGAGCAGGCCTCCGGGCCGTCAAAGCTCGAGGGTGCGCTCTTCACGCTCGACGAGGCGACGGGCAAATGCCTGGAGGCGCGGGCGGTGAGGTACGTATGATAAGGATACTTCACGCGGCGGATTTGCACCTGGATTCGCCCTTTGACGCGCTCAGCGAGGAGAAGGCCGTGCTCAGGCGGCGCGAGCAGCGTGAGCTGCTGCGCCAGCTGGCGAGGATACGCGCCGAGCAGGACGCGCAGCTGGTGCTGCTCTCCGGCGATCTCTTCGACAGCGATTCGGCGTGGGCGGAGACGGAGGAGCTTTTGAGCCTCACGCTCTCCGAGATGGCCGTGCCGGTGTTCATCGCGCCCGGCAACCACGATTACTACACGCAAAATGGGCGCTGGCAGCGCATGCGTCTGCCGGAGAACGTACACGTATTTACCTCCCCGGACTTTGACGGAGTGCCGCTTGAGGACTTAAACGTGCGCGTCTGGGGCGCGGCGTTTACGGACAACTACTCCGACGCCAAGCTCGACACGCTGCGCATCCCGCGCCAGGACGGCTTCACCGAGCTCGTCTGCGTCCACGGCGAGGTCGGCAACCCCGCCTCGCGCTACAACCCCATCGACGAGCGCGACATCGCTTTGTCCGGAGCCGACTACATCGCCCTCGGCCACGTCCACACGTACTCGGGGCTCAAGAAGGCCGGCAGGACCTACTACGCCTGGCCCGGATGCCCGGAGGGGCGCGGCTTTGACGAGTGCGGCGAGAAGGGAGTTCTGATAGTCGACGCCGCCCCCGGCAAGGTCAAGGTGAAGTTCATACCCACCGCCGCGCGCCGCTACGAGTGCATAAGCGTCCCGGCGGACTGCCTTGACTCGTTCCGGCTGCCGGAGGGCGCGCAGGAGAACATATACCAGATTACCATAACCGGCGAGGCCGACGCCGCCCCGGACCTGGCCGCGCTCAGGCGCGAGCTTGAACCGAAGGTGTTCGCGCTGCGGCTGCGCGACGAGACGCGGCTGCGCACCGACGTCTGGGAGCGCTCGGGCGAGGACTCGCTCAGGGGCGTATTTCTGCGCATGCTGCGCGAGAAGTACGACTCGGCCAGGAGCGACGCCGAGCGCGAGCAGATAACGCGTGCGGCGCGCTGGGGCCTCGCGGCGCTCGACGGCAGGGAGGCGGCTGAACCGCTGTGGTGATACATCAGCCGACGGCCACCTTCGGCTGCCTCGACGGAAATACGCTCGAGCTCGAGCCGGGACTGAACGTCATAAACGCCCCCAACGAGAGCGGCAAGAGCACCTGGTGCGCCTTCATCCGTGCGATGCTCTACGGCATAGACAGCGCCGAGCGCGCGAAGGCGGGCTATCTGCCCGACAAGACGCACTACGCGCCCTGGTCCGGCAAGCCGATGAGCGGCACGATGGAGCTCACCCACGGCGGGCGCGATATCACGCTCACGCGCTCGACCAAGGCCGCGAACGCGCCGATGCGCATTTTCTCCGCGACGTACACCGGGACGCTTGACGCCGTACCCGGCGTGGACGCGGCGGACGTGGGCGAGCACCTCACCGGCGCAAGCCGCGAGGTGTTCTGCTCGAGCGCGTTCATAGGCCAGGGCGCCGCCGCCGTGCGCGGCAGCGCCGAGCTCGAGCGGCGCATAGCCAGCGTGGTCTCGAGCGGCGAGGAGGAGGTCAGCGCGAGTGAGGCCGACGAGAGGCTGCGCTCCTGGCTGCGAAAGCGCCGCTACAATAAGCGCGGGGCCATCCCCGAGCTCACAAACGAGATTGCCCTCAGCGAGGAGACGCTCCGCCGCGTCTCGGACACGGTCGCCGAGCGCGAGCGCGTCCGTGAGCAGCTTGCCGACTGCGGAGCCGGCATAGAGCGCCTGTCGGCCAGGCTGAAGGCCGCGCAGGAGCGTGAGCGCGCCGGCGCGAAGGAGAGCTTCGAGCGCTCCGGCGAGCGCGTGGGCGAGCTCGAGCGGCGCTATGCCGAGGCCGCACAGACCGCCGCAAAGCGCGAGGCGGAGGCCGCGGACAGATTCTTCGGCGGAATGAGCGCCGACGAGGCCGCCGCCCTGGCGGCAAATGAGGAAAAAAAGGCCGAGGAGCTTCGCCGCCGCAGCGAGGCCCGGCCCGGCATTGTCCTTGCCGGCGTGAGCGCCGCCCTGGCGGTGCTGTTCGCCGTACTGGCCGTCGTACTCAGCCCGTTCGCGCTCATAGGCACGGGCTTGTTTGCCGCGCACGCGCTCTTGCGCTATTCGGTTTACAGCCGCGGGAAAAAAGCCGCCGCTGCCGCCGCCGCGGAGCTCTCCGCCCTGCTGGCCAAATACGGCGCAAAAGCGCCCGGCGATATATCGGCGCTGGCTGAGGACTACGCCGCACGGCACGCCGCCGCCGACGAGGCCGCCCGCGCCCTTGAGAGGGCGAAGGCCGAGCTCGAGCGTGCCCGCGCCGAGCGACGCGCCGACGAGGGCCGCCTCACCGGCGCGCAGGAGAGCGAGGAGCTGCGCAGTCTTAGCTGGGAGCTCGCGAGCATGAACGCCAGGCGCGAGAGCCTCTCGGCCCGCCTCGCCGAGCTCTCCGGCAAGATAAGCGCCCTGGGCGATCCGGTCGCCGTCGAGAGCGGCATACGCGAAAAGCAGGACAGGCTTGAGACGCTTGAGGGCCAGTACGACGCGATAGAGCGGGCCGTGCAGGTGCTAGAGCGCGCGGGCGCGGGGCTGCAAAACCGCTTCTCCCCGGCGCTCGGCAAGCGCGCCGCCGAGCTCTTTGAGCGCCTGACCGGCGGCCGCTACGACGAGGTCACCGTCTCGCGCGACTTCTCCGTGGCCGTGCGCCGCTCGGGCGACACGGTGCCGCGCGGCAGCCTCTACCTGAGCACGGGCGCGGTGGACCTCATGTACCTCGCCGTGCGCCTCGCGATTGCCGAGCTCGCGCTGCCGAACGACGAGCCTTGCCCGATCATCCTAGACGACGCGCTGGCCTACCTCGACCCCGTGCGGCGCTCTCGCGTGCTCGAATTGCTCTCCGAGCTCGGCCGCGAGCGGCAGATCATACTCTTCACCTGTTCGTGAGCGCTGTTACGAAGCCCCCTCCCTCGGGAGGGGGCGAAAGAGCCGCGATTCACCGATTTAAATTCAGATTAACACACAAGGAGCGAACCAACATGAGATTTGAAGTTTCCAAGGACGTATTCGACCTGCTGCCCGACGCCTGCTTCGGCGTCGTCGCCGTGCGCGGCGTGGACAACTCGAAGTGCTACCCCCAGGTGAGCGAGCTGCTGCACAGCGCCATCGCCGAGTGCGAGAGCGCCCTCGCGGGCGTGAAGGTCAAGGAATCGCCCGAGATAGTCCCATACCGCGAGGCGTTCCGCGCCCTGGGAATAAATCCGAACAAGTACATGTGTTCGATAGAGGCGCTCATGACGCGCATCGCCAAGGGCAAGGGCTTCCCGGAGATCAGCCCTATCGTCGACCTCGGCAACGCCGTGAGCCTACGCACGCGCCTGCCTATCGGCGCGCACGACATGGGCACCGTCTCCCGCGCGCTGGAGGTCCGCCACGCGCAGCCGGGCGACACCTTCGTCCCCTTCGGCGGCGGCGAGGTTGAGACGCCCGACGAAAACGAGGTCGTGTACGTCTCCGACGGCCAGGTGCGCACCCGCCGCTGGACCTGGCGCCAGAGCGAGATAGGCAAGATAACCGAGGCCACGACGGACCTGCTCTTCCCGATAGACGGTTTCAAAAGCCTGAACCTCGACCGTGTGCTCGAGGCGCGGCGTGAGCTCTCCGAGCTGATTGAGAGCATTTTCGGCGCTAAGACCGCCGTGGGCATGGTCGACGCGGAAAACCCTGTGTTCGACGTCGAGCTCTGATATGGCATGCGGCCCCGCCTTTTTGGGCGGGGCCGTATAAGCAAAGCCGCGCCGGGTGGGACTTTCATCCCTCCCGGCGCGGCTTAGGCTGCGTGGCGCGGCTCACACCGCGCGGGTGACCTTTCCGCTGCGCAGGCAGCGGGTGCAGGCGTAGACGTGCTTGGGGCTGCCGTCCACGATGGCCTTGACGCGCTTCACGTTGGGCTTCCAGGTGCGGTTGGAGCGCCTGTGGGAGTGGCTGACCTTGATGCCGAAGGCCATATCCTTGCCGCAGAATTCGCACTTTGCCATTTAGTTGCACCTCCGTTTCGGCTGATTTATTTTAACAGCCTTACTATAATAGCACTGTGAATCTGTAAATGCAAGAAAAATATGCGCTCAGGCGGCTCAGGCGGCGGAATGCTTGCGCGTCCGGGCGGAAAAGGCCCGGATGGGCGCGCATCGCTCAATAAAAACATTGCCAAAACCGCGCCGGGTGGGTACAATATAAATACGACATGCGTCTGGTGCTCGAGCACCGGAAAGGAGGCGCCATGATAAACGACGAATATTCCGTGCCCCTGAGCAGCATCGCAAGGGAGCAGAACCTCACCATACTGCACGCTTCAAAGGACTTCGACTCCGTGCGCGTGCGCACAGCCGACGTGAACCGCCCGGCGCTGCAGCTCGCGGGCTTTTACGACTATTTTGACCCAAACCGTTTGCAGCTGATAGGCCGCGTGGAGAGCACTTTCCTCGAGAGCCTGGACCCGGAGCAGCGCAGCGAGGCCCTCGAGCGCTTCATGCGCTTTGATTTGAGTGCGATAATCCTCTGCCACGGCATAGATACCCTACCGGAGCTCACGGAGATGGCGCGCAAGTACGACCGCACGCTCATGAGCACCAGCGAGGACACCTCGACCTTTATGGCCGACCTGATAACCATGCTGCGCAACGCCATGGCCCCGCGCGTCACCATGCACGGCGTGCTCGTCGAGGTCTACGGCGAGGGTCTGCTGATAACGGGCGACTCCGGCGTGGGCAAGAGCGAGACCGCCCTCGAGCTGATAAAGCGCGGCCACAGGCTCATTGCCGACGACGCGGTAATAGTCCGGCGCATCTCCCGCGAGACGCTTATAGGCTCCGCGCCC
>CAYXVA010000041.1:0-8350 GCA_964467975.1 uncultured Oscillospiraceae bacterium
CCGGCTCCTCGGTGACGCTCTCCTCAGCCGCCTCCTCGGCGGCCTCGGGCGTGCTGTCCTTGCCGATATTGCTGCCCATAATCTCGCTGGACGAGCAGCCCACGACCACAAGCGAACCCGGGGCAAGCCTGGCGCGCTCAAGCAGCTCTTTCATGGCATCATGCGCCGCGTTATATATCTCTTCACGTGAAGTTTTGCACACTTTCAACAACTCCTTCAACAGTTTTATGTTACCCATGCAACTTTATTGTAGCACGTTGCGTCCTATTTGACAACTGCGCCGGCGGATAGTATTATAGCATTATTCGACCGGACAATTTCCCCAACGAGGTGTATTATGAAACGTTTTATGTCTGCCTTGCTCTGTGCGGCAATGCTGTTAACTCTGGCGTCCTGCGGCACAAACCCCGGCACGCTGCCCGACCCCGACGCCGAGAGCGTCCCGCCCGTGAGTCCTTCGCCCACCGCCGAGCCGACTCCGACGCCGGCTCCATACACGAACCCGCTCTCCGGCGAGGCCGTCGACGAGGACATAAGCATGAACCGGCCCTGGGCGGTCATGATAAACAACCTGCCCCCTTCCCTGCCCCAGCGCGGCATATCCCAGGCGGAGATACTCTATGAGATCCCCGCCGAAGGCGGCGTCACGCGCATGCTCGCCATCTTCACCGACCTCTCAGACATAGAGAGCATCGGCACCGTCCGCTCTATAAGGCCGTATTATGCCCAAATTGCATTCGGCTACGACTCCATAATCGTCCACGCCGGCGGCAGCGAGGCCGCGTACAGCCTCCTGAGTACTACGGGCTGGGACCACCTCGACGGCGTGCGCGAGACCTACGCCGCAGCTCCCTTCGCCCGCGACCCGAACAGAATCCAAAACGGCCTCGAGCACAGCCTCTTTGCCGACGGCGCCAAGCTCGTTGAGGCCGCCGAGGAGAAGGGCTTTGACTTCGAGCACGAAGGCGGCGAATACGATTACGGCCTGAGCTTTTCCGAGGACGCGGCCGAACAGTGCACCGGCGGTACGGCGGAGTTTGCCCAGATAACCTTCAACAGCTACAAGTCCATGAGCTTTGAGTACAACTCCGACGACGGGCTCTATTACGCCAGCCAGTACGGCGACAAGTATATAGATGAAAACACCGGCGAACAGGTGAGCTACACCAACCTCATCTTCCTCGAGACCGACATGAGCGTACTTGACAACTACGGCCGTCTCGAGGTGCGCACCACCGGCGAGGGCAGCGGGTGGTTCTGCACCGGCGGCAAGTGGGTGGAAATCACCTGGGAACGCGCCGACGAGTACAGCCCCTTCCACTACTACCTCGCCGACGGCAGCGAACTCTCCCTCGGCGTCGGCCACACCTACATCGGCATCAAGGGCAACGACTACGGCAGCGCCGTCAGCTTCGAGCGCGAGGAGGGATAATCTTTGCAAGCGAGGGGAAAAAGCCTTGCAGCGCTGCTGGTGTGCTACTTCATCTGGGGGATGCAGCCGCTCTACTGGGACTTGCTTGAGAACTTCGACTCCATGTTCATCCTGTGCTGCCGCATCGTGATGTGCATGGCGTTCACGTGGGCGTTCCTGGCCTGTACCGGGAAAATCCGTCAGCTGCTTGCTGCCTTCCGCGACCGGCAGCTCATGAAATACCTGGCCCCTGCCGCGCTGTTCCTCTGCTTTGACTGGGCGCTGTTCAACTGGGCCGTGGCGCACGGGCATGTGCTGGACGTCGCGCTCGGCTACTACATGAACCCGATGGTCATCTTCTTAACAGGCATCACCATCTTCCGCGAGAAGGGCAGCGCGCTGGAATTTACCGCCGTGGCCGTCGCCTGCACGGGCGTCATCATAAGCGCCGTGGCCTACGGCTCTTTCCCTCTTGTTTCAGTGCTCTGCGCAGTGAGCTGGCCTGCCTACGCCACGGTGAAAAAGGCAGCGCATGCCGACCCGCTGGTAAGCATGTCGGTCGAGTCCACTCTGCTCGCGCCTTTCGCGCTCATCGCGTCCGTGCTGTTCTTCCCCGGCGCAAACGGCTGGGGCGGCATCACGGCCGGCAGCGTCCCGCTGCTTTTGCTCACAGGCATAATAACCGCCGCACCGATTATCCTCTACACCGTCGGCGTCAACGGCATGCCGTTCAAGGTCGTCGGCATACTCCAGTACCTCAGCTCCACCATCTCCTTCGTCTGCGGCTTCCTCTTCATGGACGAGGAAGTCACGCGCTCCAAGCTCGTCATGTTTGGCTTCATCATAGCCGGACTCGTGCTGTTCACCATAGGCAGCTTCAAGCGTGAGGAGTCCAAGGCAGAAAAAGAATAATCTGTACAGCAAAGCCGCCGGAAGGGCAAAATTCCTCCCGGCGGCTTTGTTTTTTTACAGCCTGACGCTGACCTCTCCTGAGTTCAGCGATTCCCTCGTGCCGTCCTCGCGCTCGACGACGAGACGGAAATGCCTGTCTATCGCCAGCGCATAGGCCGCGTAGCTCTCGCCGCCGCGGCTCACGGTGACGCTTCTCCCTACAACCGCGCTGCGCCTTATGTACTCCCTGTAGACGTCAAACTCGTCTGCAAACAGGCCGTTTAAAATCCCAGCTGCAAGCCTCTCGCGCGCGAGCGCGGGCGCATTGGCGAATATGGTCCCGGCTGTGCCGCGCAGCTCTTCGGGAAATCCGCCGGGCGGCTCGGCTATATTGACGCCGATGCCCAAAACTACGCTCAGGCTCTCCCCCGCAACCGCTTCAGCCAGGATGCCGCAGACCTTTTTCCCGCCGATAAGGACATCATTCACCCATTTTATGCCCGTCCGGCACCCTGTGAGCTCTTCAATCGCCCGGGCAACCGCCACTGCGGCGCGCGGTGTGAGGCTCAGCGCCTTCTCGACGCTTTCAGGGCGCAGCAGCACGCTCATATAGAGCCCGCCCTCCGGCGAGGCAAAGGAACGCGACATGCGGCCCCGGCCCGCGCTCTGCGCCCCGGCAATCAGCACGCTGCCCGCGACCGCGTCCGGCGCGGCGAGCAGGTCGGCGTTGGTGGAGCCGGTCTCCGGCACGTAGCGTATATCCAGCCCTCCGGCCCTCAGCGCGCCGGTGAGCACATCCATGTTGAAATCCAAAAGAATCACCCCGGCCACTCTAACACGAAATGGCCGGGGCAGTCAAGCTATGTTAAAAATCAGAGCTTTTTGACAAACAGCGCGCGTATGGCGTTGAGCACGGCGAGTATCATGACACCGACGTCCGCGAAGATTGCAAGCCACATGTTGGCAAATCCGAACGCGACAAGCACGAGGCAAGCCAGCTTTATGCCAATCGCGAACACGATGTTCTCGTAGACTATGCGCAGACACTTGCGCGATATCTTTATCGCCTTGGAAATCTTAATTGGGTCGTCGTCCATGAGCACGACGTCGGCGGCCTCTATCGCGGCGTCTGAGCCCATCGCGCCCATCGCTATGCCTATGTCCGCGCGGGAGAGCACGGGCGCGTCGTTTATGCCGTCGCCGACGAAGGCGAGCTTGGCCTTGGCATCCTTCGCGCCGATGAGCTCCTCAACCTTCGCGACCTTGTCGCCGGGCAGCAGCTCGCTGTAGACGCGGTCTATGCCCAGCTCGCGCGCAACGCTCTCCGCGACATTTTTCGCGTCGCCGGTGAGCATGACCGTCTCGCGCACGCCGCAGCGCTTTAGCTCCGCCACGGCGGCGTACGCATCGGGCTTGACTACGTCGGAGATAACGATGTGCCCCGCGTACTCGCCGTCGATGGCCATGTGGATAATGGTGCCCACGCTGTGGCATTCGATATACTTCACGCCCTCGGCGTCCATGAGCTTGTCGTTTCCGGCGGCGACGCGGTGCCCGTCGACGGTGGCCAGCACGCCCTGGCCGCTTATTTCGCGTATGTCGCTCACGCGCTTGCGGTCAATCTCGCGCCCGTACGCGGCCTGAAGGCTCTTGCTTATCGGGTGAGAGCTCGCGCTCTCGGCGAGGGCGGCGTACTCGACAAGCGTGGCGTCGTCATACGGACTGTGATGGATACCGTTGACCTCGAACACGCCCTTCGTGAGCGTGCCGGTCTTGTCAAAGACGACTATGCGCGTCTGGCTGAGCGTCTCGAGGTAGTTCGAACCCTTGACCAGCACGCCGGCGTTGCTCGCGCCGCCTATGCCGGCGAAGAAGCTCAGCGGTATGCTTATAACCAGCGCGCACGGGCAGCTCGCCACGAGGAAGGTCAGCGCACGGTAAATCCACGTCCCCCAATCCCCCGCAAGGCCGAGGGCAAATATCCGCACCAGCGGCGGGACAACCGCCAGTACGAGCGCGCTTATACACACGGCGGGTGTGTAGATGCGTGCGAAGCGGCTTATGAACGCCTCGCTGCGGCTCTTGCGGCCCGACGCGTTCTCGACGAGGTCGAGGATCTTGCTGACCGTGCTCTCGCCGAACTCCTTCGTCGTGCGGATGCGCAGCACGCCGGTCATATTGATGCAGCCGGAGATAATCTCGTCGCCCGGCTTGACGTCGCGCGGGAGGCTCTCGCCGGTGAGCGCGGCGGTGTTCAGGCTGCTCTCGCCGTCGACTATGACGCCGTCAATCGGCACCTTCTCGCCCGGCTGGACGACTATGACCGTGCCGACTTCAACCTCGTCCGGGTCGACGCGCTTAAGCGCGCCGTCGCGCTCGATGTTGGCGTAGTCGGGGCGGATGTCCATGAGCTCGCTTATGTTGCGGCGGGACTTGCCCACGGCATAGCTCTGGAACCACTCGCCTATCTGGTAGAACAGCATGACCGCGATGGCCTCTGTGTAATCCCCGCTGCCCTCGTAGAGTGCGAGCGCGATAGCGCCGACGGTGGCGACGGCCATGAGGAAGTTCTCATCCGTGACCTGCCGGTGCGCTATCCCCTTCGCGGCCTTTATGAGTATGTCGTAGCCGATGATAAGGTACGGCACCATGTAGCATATGAAGCGCAACCAGCCCGTCACCGGTATAAAGTGCAACGCAACGAGCAGCACGGCGGACACAAGTATCCGCGCGAGCGTCTTCTTCTGCTTGCGGTTCATTTACCGCATCCCCTCTCTAAGTTACAGGTAAATCTCGCAGTCGTTCTCGACCTTTTTACAGGCTTTCAGGACGTCCTGCATTACCGCCTTGTGGTCAACGCCCTCGTCGAACTCGACGTTCATCTTCAGCGTCATGAAGTTCACAACCGCGTCCTTGACGCCCGGCGTGCCCTTCGCGGCAGCTTCCATCTTGTTGGCGCAGTTGGCGCAGTCGACATCGATCTTATAGCTCTTTTTCATGGAACACAGCTCCTTACAGGCATTCGATTAAACGTTTGCTTAATCGTCAATTGAAGTATAGCACATTATATTCAGTTGTCAAGAGGGTATTGCAATTTTTTTGCCTGCGCCGGATTTGTAATTTGCAGCCGTGTATGGTATTATTGGTATTATTAAATTAACGTTGAATTGGAGGTCTGCGCATGTCATATCCCAATCTGCCGCACGACCACGGCGGGAATGTGGAGCATGTGGTCGAGCACATGCCCGGGGCCGAGGCGTTTCAGATAGTCTCCGACATTTTCAAGCTGATGGACGACAACAGTCGCATACGCATTTTCTGGCTGCTGTGCCACTGCGAGGAGTGCGTGATAAACATCTCCGCGCTTGTGGACATGTCTTCCCCTGCCGTGTCGCACCATTTGCGCCAGCTCAAGAACGGCGGGCTCATCACCTCGCGCCGCGAAGGCAAGGAAGTGTATTACAAGGCCGCGGACACGCCGCAGTCGAGGCTGCTGCACCACATGATAGAGGAACTGGTGGAGATAACCTGTCCGGACAGCGGCGCGCAGGAGCATCACCATGAGCATTGAGCTTGCATCGCCGGTGACAGACGCAACGGCGCTTGAGCGCGCAGCGGAAGCGTATGGGCTGCTGCCGTTTTTCTACTCCGGCGTTCCCGGCTTCTCGGTCGAGGACCTGACCCCGGCGCGCTATTGGTTCGCGGGAGACGTGGACGGGCCGTGGGAGTGGCGCATGGAGATAGCGCGGCGCGGGCAAGTCGCCTACGGCAAGCTGTTTGCGGGCAAGGCGGGCTTTGTTTCGCGCGAATATTACCCCGACCTCGCCAATTACCGGCGCGACGGCTACGACTTTGACGCGCGGTATGAGGACGGGCTTGCAAATTACCGCGACAAGCAGATTATTGACGCGCTCACGCGCGAGGGTCCGCTGCTGACGAAGGAGCTTCGCCGCGCCTGTGGCGTCGAAAAGGGCTTTGAGACCTGTCTCACGCGGCTGCAAATGCAGACGTACATCACAGTATGCGGCTTTGAGTACCTTCGCGACAAGCACGGCGCGCCCTACGGCTGGGGCGTCGCGCGCTATGCGCTGACTGAGAGCGTTTTCGGGGATGACATGACCCGCTCGGCGTACTCACGCGCTCCGAGCGAATCGAAGGCGCGGCTCACGGCCCGCCTGCACGAGCTCTGCCCGGGCGCGGACGAAAAAGTCCTCGCAAAATTGATAAAATAAGAAATAAGCGGCAGAATGGATGCCAGGTGGCACGTAAGCGTCAAATATCAATGCACCTTGACATTTGGCGCTTAAACAGCTCGGCGAAATTATCCCAAATCGAGCATTTAAAGTAAGTTTCCAAGAATAATATCACTTGAAAAAACTAGAATTTGACGATTTTCAAATTTACTTAAGTCCGAATCTATCAACTGCCTGATTTTCTTTATTCTGTATTTCATTGTATTTACATGGACGAACATCAGTTCAGCAGAGATTGCTATGCTTGACTGATTCCTCAGATACACATTCAGCGTTTTTAGTAGTTCCGTTCCATTTTCCTTGTCATAGCTGTATAGTTTCACGACATCCGGAGCGATTAAATTAAACTTCAAACATTCTTCTCTTACGTTGTTAAAAATAAATTGCCAGATATAGTCTTTGCTGCTATACAGCTTCCCACAGGACTTTTCGCTTAGACCTTCCGTAACATTTATCTGCGAAAGTGCAGAAGGCAGTGCCTCCCAGTCCGAAAAAGGCAGGCTGGAATAAGCGCTGGCGTCAAAAAAAGGTATAATCGCAATAAGGTCGCGCTCTACCTCTGCCTGTATTTCCAGAGGTATAAATATAAGTGTGGACTCATGATACTGCAATACGATGGCGTTCGGTATTTTATCTGCCAGACTCCAGTAAATATTCCTTTTTAGCGTGAAGGCTGAGTGTACGTCCACTTTGTACAGCATGTAGTTGTCCGGACTGTTCCAGCCCTTGAATTCAGTAATCCGGTTAACTGTTTCGTAATCCGGTTTTTCGCCTTCAATTATTTCAATAATCTCTCGTTGAAACGGCACAAGGGTATTTACGCTGTCTCCCTCCAGCCTCAAATGTGAAATGATAGAGCGCATATGCATCGCAAGATGAATATGCGCTCTATCGCTGTCTTTTTTGTCCGAGCATACATAGAACAACATGAATGAGTTGTCCTCAAAAAAAGCGTTGAAAGCAATCACGGACGGAAAAACATCTGTATCGACAAATCCGGCCGGGATGATATTCTGCGCAACGCGGCGGCAGATCTCACCATTTTGTATCTTTGAGAAAAGACTGGCATCAATATGGGAGCCGATTGATTCGGCAGATCCGTAAGGCATACGTCCAAATATAATACCACGCCAGTCAAAAGCAATTATATTACATCTGAACGCTTCGTAAGCGATCTCGGTAATTTCTTGAATGGATGCCTGACGAATTACAGCGTCCATCAGTTGGCTCTCCCAGTGGCTGTAAAACAGAAATGCATCCACTATACATCTGTACACGGAGAACTGATTTGTGCTGTCACAAATTATATAGTCCTCACCAAATCGAACCATAATTGCTTCAAATCCAGAATTCTCTGTAAAGCACTTGGGTGGACATACATATATGCAGTCAGGCGAAAGACCCACATCCATGTCTTTTCCGGACAACTCAACATTTGAGAAACAACGCTCGTCATTGTCTATTTTGGACGAAAGGATAATATCGGACAGCCAATCAGCAACTATATGTGCGCTTATTTCCATGAATTCAACCTCCTCTTGGCTTCTTTTGGGACGAAAAAGAAATATTTCGACAAAGACTTCTTAGTAAAGTATAGTCCAATTGAGACAAAAAATCAATGATAATTTTCAAACAATTTGTCCTGCTAAATAATAAACTAAGTGATATATTTAAGTCAATTAGGGAGTGTTCCCAAAACAAATAATAAAGGAGAGAAAATCATGGTAAACGAAAGATTCTATGATGTTTTCACAAAAGGGTATGACTATAGTCCGACATGCCCCTATTCTTTCGG
>CAYXVA010000042.1:0-2161 GCA_964467975.1 uncultured Oscillospiraceae bacterium
CATCAAAAAGATACTGGTCCTCGAGGATGAAGCCGGCATCCGCAGCTTTGTCGTTATAAATTTGCGCCGCAACGGCTACGAGCCTGTGGAGGCCGCAACCGGCGAGGAAGCTCTGGCCGCAATCGCCGCGGACCCGGACATAAGCGTGGCGCTGCTGGATGTGATGGTCCCGGACATAGACGGCTTTGAGGTCTGCCGTAAGATACGCGCCTCCGGCTCGAAGATGGGCATTATCATGCTTACCGCGCTGGGCCAGGAGATGGACAAGGTCACGGGCCTCATGAACGGCGCGGACGACTATGTGACGAAGCCGTTTTCACCGGCCGAGCTTATCGCGCGCGTGGACGCGCTCTGCCGTCGCATGGGCGCCACCGAGGAGCCGGAAGAGCCCGAGCTCGTCAGCGGGCCGTTCCTTCTCAACCCGCGCAACCGCACTCTGGACAAAAACGGCGAGCGCGTGAAGCTCACCCAGACCGAGTTTTCCATCATGAAGCTCTTCATGTCCAACCCCGGCAAGGCGCTTTCGCGCGAGGACATACTCGAGAACGTCTGGGGCGCGGACTACAAAGGCGAGCTGAAGATAGTCGACGTCAACATCCGCCGTCTGCGGATAAAGATTGAGGACAACCCCACGTCGCCGGAGTATATAACTACCATCTGGGGTTACGGCTACAAATGGGGTTCGTGACATGGAGGAAAAGAACACCAAACCGGCGTCCAACATGCCCGTGCCGGTCCGGGAACCGGAGGAGAAGGAGCAGCCGGGCGGGATAAAACGCGTGCTGCGCTTTGTAAAACGCCTGCTTTCCGACGAGCGGCCGGAGGCGCTGCGCGGGCTCAAGGGCGTGTGGCTGCTGCTCAGCTGCATCTGCGCGGTGTGCGTGATGCTTGCGCTGCTTTTCGCGCTTTTCTGGGACAGGCTCTGGGCCTGCGTTTTCGCCGCGGCGGCAGTGCTGATTCTGCTTGTGAGCAACTTCTGGTTCCGCGAGCGGGTGACGAGCCCGATACTCGGCCTCGGCGACACGGCGCGGCACATAGCAGACGGCAGCTACGGCACCCTCGCCGAGCGGCTGCGTGACGACGAGATAGGCGCGCTGACCGACGCGATAAACGACATGTCGGTCAAGATAGGCAAGGCTGACCGCGTGCAGAATGAGTTCATCTCCTCGGTCTCGCACGAGCTGCGCACGCCGCTCACGGCCATAACCGGCTGGAGCGAGACGCTGCTCTACGACGAGGCGCTCCAGGGCGACTCGAGGCGCGGGATAGAGATAATCTCACGCGAGGCGGGGCGGCTGACTGGCATGGTCGAGGAGCTTCTGGAGTTTACGCGCATGCGCGACGGGCGCTTCACGCTCAACTTAGAGCAGGTGGACGTCACCGCGCTGCTCGAGGAGGTCTGCTTCACCTACAGCGAGCTGCTGCGCCACGACGGGCTCGAGCTCGACTACGCTCCGCCCGAGGGGGATCTGCCGTTCGTGACGGGCGACCCGCGCCGTCTCAAGCAGGTCGTGCTGAACATACTCGACAACGCCGCGAAATACGGCCGAGGCGGGCGGGAAATAGAGGTCTCTGTCGCCCAGCAGGGCGAGTATGTGAAGATCGCCGTCCGCGACCACGGGCCGGGTATCGCGAAGGAAGATCTGCTGCACGTCAAGGAGCGGTTCTACAAAGGCCGCGGCAAGGAGCGAGGCAGCGGCATCGGCCTCGCCGTCTGCGACGAGATAGTCGCGCGGCACTCCGGAAAGCTGATAGTTGATAACGCACCGGGCGGCGGCGCGCTCGTTACCGTGCTGCTGCCTATAGAAACTCAATAAGCGAAGGAAATTCAAATGGCAAAGAAGGACAAAAACGACCAGGTCTGCTTCCGCACCATGATAGGCGGGCAGGCGCTCATGGAGGGCATCCTCATGCGCGGCCCGGACAAGCAGGCCATCGTCTGCCGGACGGAAAACGGACTCGTTGAGAAGGTGGAGCCTCTTAACCTCGTGAAGGACAAGCACCCCGTACTGGGCTGGCCGTTCATACGCGGCATCGTGACCTTCGCGGATTCCATGATAAAGGGCATGCAGGCGCTGACCTATTCGGCCAGCCTGCTGCCGGAAGAAGAGCAGGAGGAGCCGAGCAAGTTCGACCTCTGGCTTGAAAAGAAGCTCGGCAG
>CAYXVA010000042.1:2171-8224 GCA_964467975.1 uncultured Oscillospiraceae bacterium
AAGGCTGAGAAGTACGTGATAGGCTTCGCCGCTGCGCTCGGCGTGCTCTTGGCGCTGACGCTCTTCATCTTTGTGCCCACATTGATTGCGGGCCTCATCCCGGGCATCGAGGGGCACTACACGACGCGCAGCCTCATCGAGGGCGTGATAAAGATTGTAATCTTCCTCGTGTATCTGGGCCTGGTAGCGCGGATGAAGGAGATAAAGCGTCTGTTTTCCTACCACGGCGCGGAGCACAAAACTATTTTCTGCTATGAGAAGGGCCTGCCGCTCACGGTTGAAAACGTGCGACCGCAGAGCCGCTTCCACCCGCGCTGCGGCACGAGCTTTCTGCTCGTCGTGATAATACTCGGCCTCTTCGTGGGGCTGCTGATACAGGTTGACAACGTGTTTTTGCGCATCGGCCTGCGCGTGCTGCTGCTGCCGGTCATCGTGTGCGTGGCCTATGAGCTCAACCGCTGGGCGGGCCGGCACGACACGAACATAGTCTCCAGGATAGTCACCTGGCCGGGCAAGCAGCTCCAGCGCCTGACCACAAACGAGCCCGACGACGGCATGATAGAGTGCGGCATCCGCGCGATGTAGCTCGTCATACCCGAAGAAAAGGGCAAAGACGCCTGGTAAATCGACGTAAAGTGTCGCTTCACGTCCGTGCAGCGGACATTTCACCCGCCAAAGGCGGATTTCACTCGCCCGAAGGGCGAATTTCACTTGAGCCGCAATCGGCTCAATAAAGGGGGCGGGGAGGTTGCCGCGCACATACAGCGAGCTATATATATCGGTGCGCAATGCACTGCGCTCGGCGGGCGTGGAGGCCGCGAACGTGGAGGCGCGGCTCATAGCCGCCACGGCCTCGGGAAAGACTACGGCGCAGCTGCTGCGCGATATGGCGCTCTACGACACCGACGAGGTCGAGCGCAAGGTCTCGGACATGCTCTCCCGCCGCCTCGCGGGCGAGCCGGTGGCATACATCGCGGGCGTGTGGGAGTTCCACGGACTGCCGATAGAGGTCTCGCCCGACGTGCTCATACCTCGCGTGGATACCGAGGTGTTGGCAGAAGAGGCAATAGCGTGGTTGACGAAAAACCGCCGCGACGGACGCGTGCTGGATTTGTGCTCCGGCTCGGGCTGCATCGGCTGCGCCATTGCCGACGCGCTGCCGCGGTGCCATGTCGTGCTCGCGGACATCAGCGCAGAGGCGATAGATTTGAGCCGCCGCAACGTCGCGAGAAACGGCCTCGCCGGCCGCGTGAGCTATATGCTCGCCGACGCGACAAAGGCCCCGCCGGTCATGAGCGGGACGTTCGACCTCATGGTCTCGAACCCGCCGTACATCTCCACCTTCGACATACTCACGCTCGACCCCTCCGTGCGCGACTACGAGCCGATATGGGCACTCGACGGCGGCGAGGACGGACTGGACTTCTACCGCGCGATACTTCAAAACTGGCTGCCCGCCCTGAGAGCGGGCGGCGAGCTCATGTTCGAGGTCGGCGAGGATCAGGCCGGACCCGTCAAGGACATGATGCGCATGTCCGGCATGCACGACGCCGTAAGCGTCCTCGACACGCGCGGCGTGGAGAGGGTCGTGAAGGCTGGGAAGTAACTTGGCTGCCGCGGCATCGGAATAGGCAGAAGTGTTGCGGCACGGGCGTGCCCGACCGCAAACGGCGCACTGTACCATATGAAACGGACCCGCCGAGCCCGTGCGGGCGGGTCGGGCTCCGGAAATGATTTTCGTTAAAAACTACATTATTATAATGATTAGAGAGGTGCAAAAATGGCAGAGAAGAAAAAGACCGCGCCCGTCCCGCCTTCGCCGGCGTCGGCGGAGGACAAGCGCAAGGCGCTGGAGACCGCAATAGCGCAGATAGAGAAAAACTACGGCAAGGGCGCGATAATGCGCCTCGGCGACGACATACCCGTAAACGTAGAGGCCATCTCCACCGGCTCGCTCTCGCTGGACATAGCGCTCGGCATCGGCGGCGTGCCGCGCGGACGTATCGTCGAGATATACGGCCCCGAGAGCTGCGGCAAGACCACGCTCGCGCTGCACATCGTGGCCAGCGCGCAGAAAAACGGCGGCGAGGCCGCGTACATCGACGTCGAGCACGCGCTCGAGCCGGCGTACGCAAGGGCGCTCGGCGTCAACATAGACGAGCTGCTTATCTCGCAGCCGGACACCGGCGAGCAGGCGCTTGAGATAACCGAGCAGCTCGTGCGTTCGGGCGCGCTGGACGTCGTGGTGATTGACTCCGTCGCCGCGCTGCTGCCCCGCAGCGAGCTCGAGGGCGAAATGGGCGACAGCAGCGTGGGCGTCGTGGCGCGTCTGATGAGCCAGGCGCTCAGGAAGCTCGCGGGCGTCGTGAGCAAGACCGGCTGCATCGTCGTGTTCATCAACCAGCTGCGCGAGAAGATAGGCGTCATGTACGGCAATCCCGAGACGACCCCGGGCGGCCGCGCGCTGAAATACTTCGCCAGCGTGCGTATTGACATGCGCCGGATAGAGACGCTCAAAAACGGCACCGAAATGATAGGCAACCGCACCCGCGCAAAGATTGTCAAGAACAAGGTAGCGCCCCCGTTCAAGGAGGCAGAGTTCGACATACTCTACGGCCAGGGCATCAGCAAGATCGGCGAGATCGTCGACCTCGCCGTCAAGCTGGGAATCATCGACAAGGGCGGCGCGTGGTTTACCGTGGGCGACCAGCGGCTGCAAGGACGCGACAACGTCAAAGAGTATTTGCAAAACAACCCCGAAATCTGCGACAAGATCGAAGCGGAAATCCGCGCCAATGCGCACAAGCTGATGAGCCCGCAGGCACGCAAGGCCGCCATAGCCGCGGGCAGGGCGGTCGATATCAGCGCCGACGACTTCGACGAAGGCGATTGATGACGGCGGAGGAGACGCGCAAAAAGGCGCTCAGCTTGCTTGACCGCCGGGATTACGGCTCGGCGGAGCTCGCGGCAAAGCTCGTCGAAAAGGGCGCCGAACCCGACGACGCCGAGGCCGCGGTCCGGTACATGATACGCGTCGGGTTCATAGACGACGAGCACTACGCCGCCATGGTCGTGCGCCACTACGCCGCGAAGGGCTACGGCGCCGCTCGCGTGCGCGAAGAGCTGCGCCGCCGGAAAATAGACCGCGAGCTCTGGGACGCCGCGCTCGCCGAGCTGCCGGAGCCTGACGAGACCGCCGACGCGCTCTTTCGCAGCAAAATGCGCGGAAAGGGCGCGGACCGCGACGCAATACGCAAGGCAAGCGTGGCGCTTGTGCGCCGCGGCTTCACCTGGGAGGCCGTCAGAGCGGCGGCCGACCGCTATTTGGCTGAAACGGAGTTGGAAGAATGAAGGTCGGAATGATATCCCTCGGCTGTCCGAAGAACCAGGTCAGCGCCGAGCAGATGCTGCATCTGCTGCGCGAGGCCGGGCACGACATTGTGACGGACGAGCTCGAGGCCGAGGCCATAGTTATCAACACCTGCGCGTTTATCGAGGACGCAAAGCAGGAGTCAATCAACACCATACTCGAGGTCGCGCGCTTAAAAACCGAGGGCAAGCTGAAGCTGCTGATTGTCACCGGCTGCCTCGCGCAGCTCTTCCGCGAGCAGGTGCTCTCCGAGCTCCCCGAGGTCGACGCCGTCGTGGGCGTGGGCTCGTGCGAGGAGATCTCCGCCGTGCTCGAGCGCGCGGAGAGAGGGGAAAAGCCCGTCGTGATAGGCGACAACAACGCCCCTGTCAGCGAATGCCGCCGCATGATAAGCACCGGCCCGGCCTGGGCGTACCTGCTTATCGCCGAGGGCTGCGACAACTGCTGCAGCTACTGCACTATCCCGCGCATTCGCGGCCGCTTCCGCTCCCGCGCGCCGGAGAAGATAATCGCCGAGGCCGACCAGCTCGCCCGCTACGGCTACCGCGAGATAATCCTCGTGGCGCAGGACCTCACGCGCTACGGCCAGGACGTCCCCGGCTGGAACCTCGCGCGGCTGCTGCGCGAGCTCGTCAAGATAGAGGGCGTCGACTGGATACGTCTGCACTACCTCTACCCGCACGAGCTCACCGACGAGCTGATTGACGTCATAGCATCCGAGGACAAGATAGTGAAGTACCTCGACGTGCCTATCCAGCACATCAACGCGGACATACTCAAGAAGATGAACCGCCGCGACACGCCCGACGAGATACGCGCGCTGCTCACAAAGCTGCGCGAGCGCATCCCGGGCCTCGTGCTGCGCACGAGCCTGATAACCGGCCTGCCCGGCGAGAGCGAGGCGGAGTTCGAAGAGCTGTGCGAGTTTTTGCGCGAGTACAAGATTGAGCGCGCCGGAGTTTTCCCCTTCTCGCCCGAGGAGGGCACACCCGCGGCTAAAATGCCGCACGTGGACGGCGACACGGCGCGCTCCCGCGCCGGGCGCGTGCAGGAGCTCCAGGCGGAGATAATGGACGAGTGGGAGGCTTCGCTCGCCGGGAGCGTGATAGGCGCCATGTGCGACGGCTACGACAGCGAGACGGGCGTGCCAATCGGCCGGACGTACTTCGATTCCCCGGGCGTGGACGGCATGCTGGAGTTTGTGGGCGAGGTCTCGCCCGGCGACATAGTCAAGGTTGAAATCATTTCCGCCGAGGACGGCGTACTGAGAGGAAAAGTTATATGAAACTCACGACAGCCAGTAAGATAACAGTTGTCCGCGTTGTGCTCATTCCGGTGGTGCTCGTGCTGATGTACCTCGACTTCCCTGGCCACATGTACTGGGCGCTCGCCGTGTTTATTATCGCGTCGCTCTCCGACTTCCTGGACGGCTACATAGCCAGGCACTACAACCAGGTGTCGAATTTCGGAAAGTTCATGGACCCTCTGGCCGACAAGCTGCTGGTCATCTCCGTCATGCTCGTCTTTGTTGACTGGGGCCTCATGCCGGCCTGGGCGGCCATAATAGTCGTGGCGCGCGAGCTGTGCGTGACGGGGCTTCGCCTGGTCGCGGTCGAGGGCGGCAAGGTCATCGCCGCCGCCTGGTCCGGGAAAATAAAGACCGCCTCGACAATGGTGGGCTTCTGTTTGATGATGCTCCCGGTACCCGACATTGTGGTGACAGTGTGTTGTATAATTGTGGTGCTTACAACGGTGTATTCAGGCGTGGAGTACTTCATCAAAAACGCGGAGGTTTTCCGCTGATTACAGCCGCCGCATGGCGCTGAGGCATGTCGAATTATGTAAATCTATGCGTTATTATGTCAAGCGGCGTCGACGCGTGTCGAAAAAAACTTCTCAGAATTTAGAACCTTAATATTGCAATATAACGCCCCATGTGCTAAATTATTTATAGCTTTAACGGAGCTTTGCCCTTTAAAGATAAATAGCAGCCCGTACATGCAAATTTATCGGAGGTTTGATTATGGAAACCAAAATGAGCGTTGTAGTTGCAGACCCAAATGAGAGTGCATGCGAGCAGCTCTATTCTAAGCTCGCTGGCGAGGATGACATTGAAGTAGTTTCTGCGGCAAAAGATGGCATGGAAGCTCTTGACATAACGGCCAAGAGTAAGCCCGACTTTCTGCTGGCCGAGCTTTGCATGCCTAAGTTGGACGGAATAGGGCTGCTGAGGCGCGTGGCGGAGGAGTCGCCGGAGACAAAGACCATAATCATGACCGGCTTCTGCTCGCAGCGCATCATAGCCGAGTGTTTTAATGCCGGCGCGGTGTTTTTCATGAACAAGCCGTTCGACGCTCAGAGCCTCATTGAAACCATACGCTCCCTGGCAAAGCCCGAGGCCGCTCCAGCCGCGACGGGCGGGGACGCCGGCAATTCGGTGGACCTTGAGACGATGGTGACTGAGGTTATACATGAGATAGGCGTGCCCGCGCACATCAAGGGCTATCAGTATCTCCGCGAGAGCATAATCCTTGCCATAAACGATATGGACGTTATCAACGCCGTGACTAAGGTGCTCTACCCGACGGTGGCAAAGCGGTTCAACACCACCGCCTCGCGCGTCGAGAGGGCGATTCGCCACGCGATTGAGGTCGCCTGGGACAGAGGGGATCTGGAGACGTTG
>CAYXVA010000043.1:0-8188 GCA_964467975.1 uncultured Oscillospiraceae bacterium
TACCTCTTGCTTACGTAAATGCCCAGCCGAGATTGGTCTTTTTCGACAGGCTGAAGCGCGCCCGCGTGAAACACGGGCGCGCTTTTTTCAATGTTTCCGCCAAGTTGCAGGGGCGAAAAGTATCAGCATTGGGAATATCTCAAGGCGTCCGGCCAGCATGGTGAAGCTCATGAGTACCTTGGACAGGTCCGAGAAGATGTCGAAGCTGCCCATTGGGCCGGCAGGCCCGAGTCCGGGGCCGACGTTGGAGATGCAGCTCACGACGGACGCGAACGTCGTCTCGAAGTCGTAGCCGTCGAGCGAAACCAGCGCCGTCACGACGAAGGTCAGCAGGAAATAGAGCCCGATGAACACCAGCGTGTTATGCAGCGTCGCGGCCGGCAGGGTCTTGCCGTTCAAGCGCACGTTCGACGTGCGCCGCGGGCTGAGCTGGCGGCCCACCTCCTGTGCCGAGGCTTTGAAGAAGATTATGACGCGCGAAACCTTGATGCCGCCGCCCGTGCTGCCCGCCGACGCGCCAATCAGCATAACGAGGATGAGTATGCTCTTGGAAAACGCGGGCCAGAGCGTGAAATCCGCCGTGGCGAAACCCGTCGTCGTCATGAGCGACGACACCTGGAAGAGCGCGTAGCGGAAGGCGTTCCAGAACCCGCCGTAGTCGTCGATAATGTCGAGCGCTATGAGCACGCTCGCGCCCAGGGCTATGCCGAAATATGCGAGGAACTCGCTGTCCGTGAGCGCCGCCTTGAACTTCTTTATGAGCAGCAGGAAGTATATTGAGAAGTTGACGCCGAAGAGCAGCATGAATATGCTCGTCACGACGTCGATGTACACGCTGTTGTAGTAGCCTATCGAGAGCGCCTTGACGGAAAAGCCGCCGGTGCCCGCCGTGGCAAGGGCGTGGTTGAGCGAGTCAAAAAACGGCATGCCGCCCGCGCAGAGCAGCGCGATGAGCACGACCGTCATGACGACGTAGATGAGATAGGTTATCGCGCTCGAGGTGCGGATGCGCGGCACCAGCTTGCCGAAGCTCGTGCCGGGCACCTCGGCTCGCATGATGTACATGCTGCGGTCCTCGCTCATGGGCAGCACGGCCATGATGAACACGAGCACGCCCATGCCGCCTATCCAGTGTGAGACGCTGCGCCAGAGCAGCAGGCCCTTGCTCATCGCCTCGACGTCCGTGAGTATCGTCGCGCCGGTCGTAGTGAAGCCGGAGACAATCTCAAAAAACGCGTCCACATAGCTGGGTATCTCCCCGGAGAACACAAACGGCAGCGCGCCCACCGCGCTCATGAGCACCCAGGCCAGCGCCACACTGACGAAGCCCTCGCGGGCGTAGATGTCGTGGTTTCTCACCTTGGGCAGGTTCAGCAACACGGCCAGCGCCGCCGCTATGGCGGCGGTGTACAGGTAGCAGGCCAGGCTCTCGCCGTAGCAGATAGCGGCAATTATGCTCGGCACCATCAGCACGGCCTCGAGACCCATGACGCGGCCGAGAATCTTGGAGATAATCGGGTAGTTCATCGCATCATGCCTCAAATATGTCGCCGAAGCGCCGCATGCCGAACTTCGTCGTGACGGCTATCACGACGTCGTGCTTTTCGAGCGTGTCGTTGCCGCCGGGGATAATGCACCGGCTCTGGCGGATTATCGCCGCAATGAGCGTGTCGCGCCGGATGTTGAGGTCGCGCAGCGGCACGCCCAGCATCTCGCCGTCGCCGTTGATGGCGAACTCGACCACCTCGGCCTTGCCATAGGCTATGTCGTGCAGCGACTCTATGCCCGCGATGTCTATTGAGTGCTGCATCGCACGCACATACCTGACCACTATCTCGGCCGCGCTGTTCTTGGGCAGCACAAAGCTGTCGAGCTTGGCGTCGGCGGCCATGAGGCGAAAGGTGTCCTCGTTGACCTTGGTTATGACCTTGCCCACGCCCTCGCGCCGGGCGAACATGCTGGTTATGATGTTGTTCTGGTCGCTGCCGGTGAGCGTGACGAAAGCGTCGGTGGAGCGTATGCCCTCCTCTTCGAGCACGCTCGGGTCCGCACCGTCACCGAGGAGCACCTCTGCCTTGGGCAGGATCTCCTTGATTATCTCGCAGTTTTCCTCGCTGCGCTCGAGGATCTTGACGCGGATGCCCGCACCGATGAGCGAAGCGCCAAGGTAGAGTGAGATGCGGCCGCCGCCGAGGATCATGACGTTCTTGACCGAGCGCTTGTACGCGCCTATCTGCTTGAAAAAGCCGCTGATTACCGTGGGCGAGCCTACAACGTGGATGACGTCCCCGGCCTCAAGTACAAAATCGCCGCGCGGGATGAGTACCTGATCGCCGCGCTCGACGACGGCAATCAGTATGCCTTCCCCGAGTTTGCCGCGCATCCGGTCGAGCCTTAGCCCGCACAGAGGGCCGGCGACGTCCACCGTGTGCTCGACCATCTCGGCCCGGCCCTTGGCGAACGAGTCGACCTTTGCCGCCGACGGGAAGCGCAGTATGCGCGAGATTTCCGCCGCCGCGGCCTGTTCGGGATTGAGCACCAGCGAGAGGCCCAGCTCGTCCTTGAGAAACACCATCTGGCGGAAATACTCCACCGTGCGCACGCGCGCGACGGTGTTCTTCACGCCGAGCTTCTTGCCCGTCAGGCAGCAAAGCATGTTCGCCGCGTCGTCGTTTGTGACGGCGATGAGCAGGTCCGCATCGCCTACGCCGGCCTGGCTGAGTACGCTGTAGTCAGCGCCGTTGCCCAACAGGGTCATCGCGTCAACAGTGTTGGAAACCCGTTCCAGGCACTCTTCATCGATGTCCACAACGGTGATGTCGTGACCCTCGTCGGCAAGACGAAAGGCAATTTCCCGGCCAATACGTCCTGCGCCCACTAGCACAATATTCATCGTAGATACTTCTCCAAATACAGATTTTTATAATCCCGTTGAACCGGGAGCAAACGGGGTAATCCCCCGCTGTGCCCAACTATAAACGCCGCGCGTTTCGCGCGCGTGTGTGTATTGTACTTCCAGCACACACAGTTGCATCCATTTCACCCAAATACACCTTATGCACGGAAGCGTTCACTATAATATTCCATTATTCCAATACCACAGCGCCTGTAATATTGGAATAACAGAACGATTACCCGGAGCACCCCGTGCATATTCTTATAAGGTATATTTTATGCTTTTTTTCTGCGTTTTCTCCTGCGGCCGCGGCTTCTCGGCTGGGAAGCTTTGGCGGAGTAGTACTCCTGCATGGCCTCGTCCGCGTTGTAGGCGAGGCAGACGGCGGAGTAGGTGCCGTCAGGCTGGTGTTTAAACCGTATCCTGAGAAGCAGCTTGCCGTCCGTCGGGCACTCGGCGAGGTTCATGTACCTGTGGTCGCCCTGGTTGACCCAGCGGTTGAAGCTCAGAGCCCCGCCGCATATTGGGCAGCACGGCTCGGCCAGCGCGCGGTCGGCAAAGGCGTCGCCCTTTGAGGCGTAGCCCGTGTGCGCGGCGTGCGCGATGGGCTCCGGGGCGTCGGAGTGCTCGCGCGGCGCCTTTGGCGTGCGCCGGGCAAGGATTTCGGGCGCCTCGGCGTACTGCACAAGGCCGGAATCCATGTCCAGCTTGGAGCACATCAGCGCGGTGTTGTACGCGTCCCCAAGCGCGTCGTGCGCAACGCGCGTCTGTTCTATCTCAAAGTGCTCCATGGCCGTGCCGAGGCTCTTCTGGTTCTTGTCCCCGCCGGTCTGGAGGTTGTAGATGAGCTGCAGGTTCACCCAGCCGGATATCCAGTCCCAATCCAGGTCGTGGATGATTATGTTCTGCTCCATTATGCCCTGGTCATCGTAGCCCCAAGTGATAAAGGTCACGCCGTCGCCGCACCAGTCCCTGAACTGCTCAAACGCCTCGGGGAAAGGCACGCCATTGCTCAGCCGCTCCTTGTCGAAGCCGGTGAGCTTCTTCACTTTGTAATGCATACGCTTGAAGTAAACCGGCTTGACGTCTATATGGAATTCCTTGCCGGGCGTCATATCGTCGTTGAGTTTCACTGCGCCTATCTGGATTATTTCTCCGCGCAGATGTATCGGCAGCTTGTTAAATACGGAGGACTTGGAGCTCATAGCCTGGTTCCACTCCAGGTCCACCACCACGTAATTCATTATCCAACCGTCTCCTTTGTTCACAAATTCGTCAGGATTATACCACAGCAAAATCCATATGGCAATTACAATAAAACGAAAATTACGGCAAAAGGCGCCGCGCTGTGCGCCGCGCCCTCTCCGGCCCGCCGTGCGAACCCGACACGGTGTTTTATATGCCGGCACAGTGGACGCCCCGCTTCCATTTGCATACGGCGCAATGTTGTTGGAAAAATATTGGCTATCCTCCGCATAGCGCCCGTATGGGGCCAGCATTAATTTTACAAATTCCATCAATTTAACTCTTTATTCTTGACGCCGGGTGTGGTATAGTTGTATCTGTATCACTATGCTTAATGCGGAGGCAGACATGGACGAAGAGCGCAGGAATGACTTGATTGAGGGCCGCAACGCGGTCAACGAGGCCATGCGGGCTGGCAGGGCTATCGACAAGCTCTTTGTCTCGCGCGGCTCGAACGACCCGGCGCTCGGGCGCATCATCTCAAAGGCCAAGGAGCGCGACATAGCGGTCGTCACGGTCGACCGCCGCAAGCTCGACGAGATGAGCGTCACCGGCTCGCACCAGGGCGTCATCGCCGTCGCCGCCGTCACGCAGTACGCCGGCATAGACGACATTTTCGCGCTGGCAGAAAAGCGCGGCGAGGAGCCCTTCGTCATAGTCTGCGACGAGATAAGCGACGTGCACAACCTGGGCGCTATCATCCGCTCTGCCGAGTGCGCGGGCGCGCACGGCGTGATAATCCCCAAGCGGCGCAGCGCGGGCCTCACCGCCGTGGTCGACAAAACCAGCGCCGGTGCGGCCGAATATCTGCCTGTCGCGCGCGTGCCGAATATTCCCGCGGCGCTCCGTGAGCTCAAAGAGCTCGGGCTGTGGGTGTACGGCGCGGCGGCCGAGGGCTCGAGCGGGATGTGGCAGACGGACCTCACCGGCCCGATATGCCTCGTCATAGGCTCCGAAGGCGAGGGTCTGGGAAGGCTTGTGCGCGAATGCTGCGACGTGCTGGTGAGCATACCCATGCGCGGGCAGGTTAGCTCGCTTAACGCCTCCGCCGCGGCGGCGGTGCTGATATACGAGGTGCTCCGGCAGCGTACCGGGGCGTAAACCGCTGCCCACGCGGCAGTGAGGGGTGTTACATAGTTGCTCGACACTGAGAATCTGACCAATAATAATATAGATACCGACGACGAATTCAGCCTGGGCAGCATCCTGGCCGAGTTCGGCAATTTTGACTCCGACAAAGCGGCACAGCGCGACACCGAAGCCCGCTCGCGGCAGATAGTCTACGAGGTCCTTGGCGAGACCTTCTTGGGCGGCGTCGAGAGCGGCGAGGCCGAGGACACGGTCGACTCCTACTACGACGAACCCGAGGCCGACGACGAAGCCGAAACAGAGCGTAGCAGCTACTACGACAAGGCCGCGGAATACACCGGCCGTCTGCGCCGGGGCCTTGAGCGCTTTGACAGGCGCGTGAACGTCCCGGCCGAGGACGAATACACGCCGGACCCCTCCGGTGAGCCGGACTTTGCCGGAGACGACGACGTAAAAGTCTACCGCCCGCGCACGTCCCTTCCCGAGGGCGACGAGGACGTCAAGGTCTACGGCGGAGCAAAGCCGCGCGGCGTGGAGAGCGTCATCGCAGAGGCCGAGCGGCGCTCGTCGCGCTGGCAGCGGGGCAGCTCGCCGTCCGAGGCGGACTTCACGCCGGCCGGCAGCTATACGCGCGGCTATAACGCCGACGTGCTCGACTATGGAGCCGCCGCTCCCGACTACGGCGCGGCGGGCCTTTCCGACGATTACGCGCCGGACTACGGCTCGGACGCTTTCAATTTCACGGACGAGGCGGACGAGTACGCCGACTTTGACGAGGGCCGCTTTGTCGACCCCGACGGCGACATGCGCGAATACGGCTACGACGAGGGCGAGGGCGGCTACGAGTACGCCTCCCCCGGCAGCGAGAACGCGCCTCGGCGCGACTATGGCCGCGCGCCCAAGGCGAGCCCGATACTCGGCTTTCTGTCCGTGCTCGGCGTCAGGCTCAAAAACGCCCGCACCGCCGGGGCCGCCACAACCGTCGAGGACGCGGAGGACCTGGGCGAAGAGCTCAGCGCGAAGAAGGCCGCGAAGTACTACGCCGGGAACGTCAACTCCCTGCGCATCCGCTTCAAGCTCGCGCTCTTACCGACTCTGGCGCTGCTGTGGGTGTCGCTGGGCCTTCCGGCCTTCGGCGCGCTGGGCAGCGATTTGAAGGTCACGAGCCTCGCGTGCCTCGTCATGCAGCTAGCCGTCGTTATGCTGGGCCTCGACGTGTTCACCTCCGGCATTATGAGCCTTGTGCGCGGGCGCTTCGGGCTCTGGTCGCTCGTGGCAGTGGCAAACGTCGCCGCCGGGCTGGACGCCGCGGTGAGCTACGCCGTCGGCACCGCCGGATGGGGCTATCCCATGTGCGCCGCGGCGGCGCTCTCTATCTTCTTCGCGCTCTGGGGCTCGCTGCTTGAGGCCCGGGCGCTGAGATTCAGCTGCCGCGCCCAGGAGCTCTCCGAGGACCCGATGATAGTCACCGCCGAGAACGGCATTGAGGGCCGCGAGGGCGCGGTGCTGCTCAAATCCCACCGTTCCACCGACGGCTGGCTTCGCCGCTGCGAGGAGCCCGACATCGCCGAGAGCGTATTTTCCACGGCCTCGCCCTGGCTGCTGCTCGCGTCGCTGCTGCTCTCGCTCGCGGCCACCGTCATAACCCGGAACTGGACATACTTCTTCCGCGTCCTGGCCGCGACGCTCTGCGCCGCCGCCCCAATCTCGGCCTTCATAGCCTGCCCCCTGCCCTATTTCCTGCTCGCTATCCGCGCTTTCCGGCGCGGCGCGGCGGTGGCCGGCTGGCCGGGCATTCATGACATTGGCCGCGCCATCGGCATGGTCATCACCGACTCCGACCTCTTCCCGGGCGAGAGCGTGAAAATCTCGTCCATCCGCGTACTCGACGGCACCTCGCCCGAGCGCGTTATCGCCGACGCGGGCAGCGTGATAATCGCATCCGGCAGCGGGCTCTCGCCCGTGTTCACCGAGCTGCTGCGCCGCAACGGCTACGCCATGCGCCGCGTCGAGGACTTCTGCTGCCACGAGGGCGGCGGCTTGACGGCGCTGATAGCCGGTGAGGAAGTGCTCTGCGGCAGCGCGGCCTTCATGCGCCTTATGGGCATCATGGTGCCGCAGAAGCTCGCCGACAAGAGCGCGGTGTTCATAGCCATCAGCGGCGTGCTCTCGGGCATTTTCAAGATTGAGTACACGCCGGTGCCCAGCGTGGGCCGGGCTCTGATCGGCTGCCTGAAAAACCGCCGCACGCCTACCTTCGCCGTGCGCGACTTCCTCGTGACGCCACTCATGCTCCACCGCAAGTACAACGTGCCCGCCGAGGGCTTCGACTTCCCGCTCTTCGCCGTGCGCTACGCGGTCTCGGCCACGGAGCCCGCGGACGACAGCCCCATCTGCGCCCTGCTGGGCCGCGAGGGCCTCGGCGCGTTCATGGAGGTCTCCGGCTGCGGACGCCGATGCTACCTCTCCGCCACGCTCGCCACCACGCTCTCGGCCGTCGCCGCCGTGGTCGGCGTGCTCCTCTCCTTTGCGCTCTACGCCTTCGGCGGCGGGCTCACCGTGAACTGGCTCATAGGGTACATGCTCGTTTTCACCCTCCCCGGCGTCATAGCCTCCCTCGCAAGCGCCGGATAATCCGCCTCGCAGAGAAAGCCGCCCGGACGTTTTTCGTCCGGGCGGTACAATTTGTGCGGCGGATACCTGTGTTTTTGCTGTGTTAGAGTTCAGCATGATTTTAACTTCCCGTGGCTCGTTCCTTCCGGCCCCTTCGCGGGCCACCTCCCCCGGGGAGGGAGGGGTTTATTCTCGCTTACGCGAGGGTGCGTCTAGAGTCTGTTTTAAAACCATCAAATTAACCAAACCAGAATACAGGCAAGAGAAACAACCGCATGAAAGTAGACGGCCTTTTTCGGGGCTTCTGCACTAAGTGTGGGTAGAAAAGAGGGGTTTACCTGCCCG
>CAYXVA010000044.1:0-8146 GCA_964467975.1 uncultured Oscillospiraceae bacterium
AAGTTGGTGAGCATGCCGCCAAGCCAGCGGGCGTTGACGTAGTACTGTCCGACGCGCTCGGCCTCTTCCTTTATTGCCTCGGCGGCCTGCTTCTTGGTGCCGACGAACAGGATGTTCTGGCCGCTCGCGGCGAGGTCGCGCACGAAATTGTAGGCCTCCTCGAGCTTCTTGACGGTTTTCTGCAGGTCGATGATGTAGATGCCGTTGCGCTCGCAGTAAATGTACTCGGCCATCTTGGGGTTCCAGCGGCGGGTCTGGTGACCGAAGTGTACGCCGGCCTCCAGAAGCTGCTTCATGGATACTACTGCCATGGTTTTGTTTCCTCCTTTATTTTGTTATTACCTCCGGCGCGGGTCAACTCTCCGCGACCCAGCGAGGGCGCATTGCCGTCGCCACCGGGTCGGAAATCGCCGCATCCGTGTGTAATGCCGATATATTATAGCAAAAGCCCCCGCCGATTGCAAGGACTTTTTGCGTTATTTTCAGGGAAAATACGGCTAAAACCGCTCACTTTTCCACGCGCAGACTGCGGTACACCGGCCGCTCGCCGCCGAAGCTAAACCATGTGGGGTCGAGGTTTCGCCCTGACGCCGCCGGGCGGCTGCATCATGTTTCAAACTCATGCTTTTAAAGCATGAAAACACATATCATATAAGTATTAGACATGATAAGCCGCTCGGGTTATAATTGAAGCATCCAAAATCACAACCGGAAGAGGTGCTGGATATGAAAACGAGGAAGCTCGGGGGCCTGGAAGTGTCCGCCATAGGTATGGGCTGCATGGGTATGTCGCACGCCGTCGGGGAGCCGATGGACGAGCGCGAGGCCGTCCGGGTGCTCAGGACCGCGGCAGACATGGGTTACACGCTGTTCGACACGGCGAAAAATTATGGCTTCAAGGCTGACCCGAACCACAACGAGAAGCTGCTGGGAAAAGCGTTTGCGGGCATGCGCGACAAGGTGGTCATCTCGTCGAAGTGCGGTGTGGACTTCGACTACGACGTAGACCCGGACGTCCCGCCGCTCATCTATGACTCGAGCCGCGAGGGAATACGCGCTTCCGTGGAGGGCTCGCTGCGGCGGCTGAACACGGACTATATTGATTTGTACTTTCAGGCCCGGATTGACCCCAAGGTCGAGCCCGAGGAGGTGGCCGAAACCATGTCGGAGCTCATCCGCGAGGGCAAGATACGCTGCTGGGGCATCTCGGAGGTGGATGAGGAGTACCTCAGGCGCGCCGACGCCGTCTGCCCCGTGACGGCGGTGGAGAACTGCTACAACCTGCTGCGCCGCGAGCACGAGGACCTGCTTGAGTACCTGGACGGGCGCGGCATCGGCTGGATAGCCTACAGCCCCATGTTCAAGGGACTGCTCACCGGCACGTTCCAAAAGGGCGCACACTTTGCGCGCAACGACTGGCGCGGACGGTTAGTCACAGACGACAACCTGGAGTTGTACAATCCGCTGCTTGAGTACCTTGCTGCGTTGGGCGAGGCCAAGGGCGCGACGCCGGCGCAGCTTTCGCTCTCGTGGCTGCTGCACAAAAGGCCGTATATCGTCCCGATCCCAGGCATGCGCAGTGTAAAGCGTCTGGAGGAAAACGCCCGCGCCGCCGAGATAGATTTGACGCCGGAGGAGGCCGGTAAGCTCGACGAGCTGGCAAGGCAGCTTTTGGCGGGCGGCGCATTGTGACGCTGCCCGCGCCCCGGCGGCAAAATTTATTGCATGCTGCAAAATGAAAAGCATTTTGCCTTGCGATGTGGTAAACTTATGTCGAAAGGGGGCGCTGTGAATGGACGAGCGCGAGAAATGGCGGGCGGTGGAGGAGTGCGACGCTGAGTATGATGGGAAGTTCTTCTACGCGGTTAAGAGCACCGGCGTGTACTGCCGCCCGTCGTGCAAATCAAAAACGCCGAGGCCGGAGAACGTGCGCTACTTCGCGACGCGCGCCGAAGCGGAGGCGGCGGGCTTCCGGCCCTGCAAGCGCTGCCGGCCGGATCTCGCGGAGTACGACCCCGACGCCGAGACAGCCGAGCGGGCGAGGGAGCTCATAGAGCTGCACTTTGCCGATGCCGGCGAGCTGCGCGACGCACTCGCGGGTATAGGCTTGAGCCGCGCGCAGCTCACGCGCATTTTCGAGCGGCGCTTCGACATGCCGATAAAGCAGTACGCCGACCGCGTCAGGCTCGAGCGCGCCAAGGCGCTGCTCGACGCCGGGAGCAGCGTGACGGACGCCGCGTCGGCTGTGGGCATGGGCAGCGCGGCCCTCGCGGCCTTTTTCCGCAAGCACAGCGGCATGCCGCCGAGCGAGTACGCCGCAAAAAGCGCGGCGGAGGGGGCGAGCTGCGTCGTCGCCTCGCCGGTGGGGCTGCTGCGCCTCACGGAAAGCGGCCTCGGCATAACCGGCATAGCGTTTGTGCGCGAAGGCGCTCAGAGCGAGACGCGCGGCGAGTTCCTGCCGGAGGCGAAGCGGCAGCTCGACGAGTACTTCGCCGGGAAGCGCCGCGAGTTTGAATTCCCGCTGGACATGCGCGGGACGGAGTTTCAAAAGCGCGTCTGGGCCGAGCTCAGGCGCATCCCCTACGGCGAGACGCGCAGCTATCAGGAGATAGCCGCTGCCCTCGGCAACGCGAAGGCCTCGCGCGCCGTCGGCATGGCGAACAACCGCAATCCCATTGTGATAGCCGTGCCCTGCCACCGTGTGGTGGGCAAGGACGGCTCGCTTGTCGGCTACGCCGGCGGGCTGGACAGGAAAAAGTACCTGCTGGAGCTGGAAGGCGTACATGGCTAAGGCAATCAGGGCGTAGACAGCATCGACATGCCGAAGCGACGTTTTAACCCAGGCTGCGCCATAAGCATGTGCAAGCCGGAGCTGCCGGAGCTGATGCTCTCCCTGCTGCGAGAGCACTTCGGGGACGTGAAAATGCACCGCATCTGCTGCCACCACGACCCGTGCCTTCCAGCCGGCTCGGTTATCATAAACAACTGCGCCGGCTGTGACCGGCGCTTCCGCAAGCCGTACGAGGGCATAAGCACTATAACGTACTGGGAGGTGCTCGACTCGCTCGAGGGCATGCCGCTGCCGGACTACGGCGGGCAGGAGGTCTCCGTGCACGACTCCTGCTCGTTTAAGTGCAGGCCGCAGGTGCACGAGGCCGTGCGCAGCCTGCTGAGGAAGATGAACATGCGCATAGTCGAGTCCGAGTACAGCCGCGAAAAATCAGTCTGCTGCGGCGACAGCCTGTACGGCCGCGTGCCGGTTGAGCGTGTCGAGGACTTCCAGAGGTCTCGCGCCGCGCAGATGCCGTGCGAGGACGTGGTGGTGACGTGCATAAGCTGCGTGCGTGCCATGACCGTAGGCGGCAAGCGGCCCCGCTATCTGCCTGACCTGATATTCGCTCGGGAGACGCCGCTCATGCACGACGGCCTGACAGATTACCACTGCGCGCTTGAAGAGTGCATAGACGCGCACTGAAAAACGCCGCGGGGCACATGCCCTGCGGCGTTTGCTTTCAGTATATGAGCGGGCGCTTTTCACGCCGCCGTCTCGGCGCGGCGTCGGGCAGCTCCACGAGGATGATGTCGTCGCCGAGGCGCGAGATGCAGTTCCAGGGTATGACATAGTCGTCGTCGCGGCCCAAAAGCCCGCCCGCGCGCCCCGCCCCGGGTACGATCAGGGCGCAGAGCTGCCCGCTGCCCGAGTCGAACTCCGCGTCGCACACATAGCCCAGGCGCGCGCCGCTTTTGAGGTCTATGACCTCCTTGCTGCGCAGCTCGGAAAAAAGGCAGTTCACGCGCATCACCTCAAGAGAGCGTATGCGCCCGCGCCGCGGTTTATGCCAGCGTGCAGTCGTAAAGCCGCAGTACGCCGAGCGCGAGCAGCGTGCGCAGCTTGGCGCGCTTTAAGCGGGGGAGGGCGGAATAGCTCTCCGGCAGGCGCTTTACGGCCTCGGCGCTTTCAACGCCGTCCCAGCGGCGCAGCCCAGACTCTCCGGGCAGGCGCGAGCGTATGCCCATGCCGCCCGAGAGCGGGCGCGAGAGCCGCCCCAGCCCGTCAAAGACGGCCGTGCAGCCGGGGAAGAGCACGGCGAGGGCGCGCAGCAGGGCGCGGTTTTCCTCCGGCCCAAGGTGGCAGAGCAGCCCGCTCATGACCACGCACGCGCCGCCGGACGCATCCAGGCCCTCGAGCGACGATAAGTTGCGCGCGTCGCCGGCTATGTACGTCTCGCGCTCCCCGGGCGGCAGCAGCGCTGCGCGCAGACGCATCACCTCGGGGGTGTCGACGTATATCATGCGGCAGCGCCCGTTGTCGGCCCGGCGCAGCAACGTGTCCAGTCCGCAGCCGAGGTCGACGAGCACGGCCTCGGGGTGTTTGTCCAGGCAGCGCCGCACGCGAGAGAGCATCACGTCCTGCCTTAGCGCGTAGAGCAGCGGCTCACTCTGCCGCGCGACGGAAAAGTCGGCGCGGAGGCGGGAGATGATTTCCGCGTCCAGCGCGCCGACACCGAGATACGGGTAGAGCACGCAGCACTGCGCCCGGCACCAGAGCGGAACGAGCGTCTGCCACAGGTCCGGGGAGGCTATAACAGGCATTTCAGACACGCGATACACCTCCTTTGAGCGTCGCCGAGGCGAGCATGTCGTACTCGCGCGTGAAGCTCTCGGCGCTCACGCCGCGCTCAAGGCAGGCGAGGAAAATGTGCGCGCAGGCTTCGGCGTCGCTGAGCGCGTCGTGGTGCGCAAGCTCGAGCCCCAGCGCGTATGAGAGCGTGTCCAGCTTGTGGTTTGCGAGATCCGGGAAGGCCCGGCGCGCCATGCGCACCGTGTCTATGTACTCCACGCGCGGCTTCCACCTGATGCCGCATGCCCTCAGGCACTTGGAGAGCACGGCCATGTCGAACGGCGCGTTGTGCGCGACGAGCACGCCGGGCGAAAAAATGTCCTCGAGCTCCGTTTCCCAGAGCTCGGCAAAGCACTTCTCGTCGTTCGTCAGCTCGGGCGTAATGCCGTGAATCATGACGTTGAACAGCGAATAGTCGCACTCGGGGTTCACAAGTCGCGATAAGCGGCGCACAATTTCGCCTCCCTCCACGACGCACACGCCTATTTGGCACATGCGGTTGCCCAGGGAGTTGGGTGTTTCGGTGTCAAAAACTATGTACCGCGTCATGGCGCGCCTCCAATGCTTACTTGACCGGCAGCGGCGCGCGGCCGTCCCAGACCGGCACCGGCATAAATGGATCGACGCGCAGCTCGAGCTGTGCCGATGAGTGATAGGCCCGGCGGTAGCAGACGACCCAGTTTTCAAGCCGGCTGCCGGGTATGGCCGATCGGAGCTTGACGATGGCCTCGAGATACGTCCTCTCCGCCTCCGAGGCCGGGCCGAGAGAGAAAAGCCTTGCGAGCGCGTCGAAGCCCATCGGTCTGCCGCCGACGCCTATGCCGCAGTGGAGGGAGACCACCTGCTGTTCCACCGGCGTGAGGTGCTCGCGCAGCAGCTCCATGGCGTGCGCGAAGGCGTATTTCACGTGTACGGCGCGCACGGGGTTGATGCAGACATACATTTCCGCACCCCCTCAAAAGCGCCCGGCGGCCTCGTCGCAGTCGAGTTTGAGACGTGTAAAGCCGTTTTCCGCGCAGATGGCCTCAGCCTCACGCCCGGCGGAGAGCGCGCATATCACGAGCACGCGTATCATCTTCCGTATGTACTGCTCGGTGTGCTCATAGCGCATGTAGGCGCAGCGGTAGATGCTGTAGAGGTAGGCGAGCATGCCGGCGTCGACGCAGTCGTCGTAGAGCATGTTGGCCGGGCTCAGGCGCATGCGGCGCAGCTGACGCCGTATCTGCGCGTCGGCGTAGAGCTCGTACGGCCAGCGGCGCATGTACTCCTCGGCGCGCTCCGGGCAGAGGGCGGCGAAGCGCTCGATGCTCTCGGGGATGTACCGCTCGAGCGTGTTGCGGCAGCGCCGGTAGCGGCAGCGCTTGTAGTAGCGCCGGTTGAGCTCGCTTATGCGCTCGCGGTGCGCGGCGCGGTACTCGCGCTGTTTGGCGCGGGTGCGCTCCATGTCGCTGTGGCGGTAGCGCTTTATGCGCTCGGCGTGGTATGCCTTGCCGCGTTTGCGGTAGTATTCGCGCTGTTTGGCGCACAGCCGCTCGCGGTTGCGGTGGTAATAGTCGCGCTTGCGCGCGCGGAAGCGCTCCAGCTCGTCTGGGGTCATTTCGCTGCGTTTTTTCCAGCTCATAGTTTTTTACCTCGAATTCGTGCGTTAGTCGGCCTTGGCCGCCGGACTAAGCATACGATATCGAGGTAAAATCGGAAAGCCGCTCACGTCATTTCCAACGCAGCGATTTTAGATATTCCTTCATTTCCGGGGAAATGCGCCTGGATTCCACTGACTTTTGAATCGCCTTGTTGTGTACCCAGCGGCTCAGGCGCCGGTTTTCTATGTACGGCAGCGCCGCCTCGGGCTGCTTTGCAAGGGCCGTGGCGAAGTACCAGGCTATCATCATGTTGATATAGTACTCCTCACAGCAGCACCCGGCGGCGAGAGAGAGCTGCTCCGGCTCAAAGCCCTCGTCGAGGTAGAAGCTCATGAGCACGCCTATCCCGAAGCGCACGGTGTACGTGTGCGGGCTTTTAAGCCACTCGCGGACCTTGTCCGGAAGTCCGTCGGGGCGGGGTTTGAACGCGCGCGGGCTCATTATGTCGCAGACGGCCCAGTTGTCGACGAAGGGCAGGAAGGCGTCGAGCGCGGCGAGCGTCTCGGTAAAGCCCTTTAGCTCGTTTATGAGCAGTCCGTGCAGGCAGTTTTCGTCGTAGTACTCATGCGGCAGCGTTTGCATGAAAGCCGCGGCCTCGTCCGTGCCCTTCAGGCGCTTTGCGAGGGCGCGCAGCGCGGGTATGCGCACGCCTAGAATGCTCTCCGGCGGGACATTCGGCACGAGCGCGGCCTGGAACGAGGCGTACTCCGGCTCGGCGGCGGCGCGTATGCGCTGCAAAACTGTGTTATTTCCCACGTTTGGCCCCCTTCCTCCGCCGGGCGCGCTTGGCGGCGCGGATTTGTTTCATGCCCTGGCGGGTGATGAGTATAGTCGGCTCGCGGCGGTTTGCGGTGTTCCAGTTCGCGAGCGCGAAGAACACCACGGCCTCAATGACCAGTGCGAAGAAGACCCACAGCGCCCAGTTGGCGTCGAGCAGGTGTATGAAGAGAAAGTCGGTCACGCACACCCAGTAGACGAGGCTCGTCAGCGTGGTGAAGAAGTAGTTCACAGCGCCGAGGGCGCTCAGCCGCTCGGGGTACTTGTTCATTGTGTAGCGGTTGAAAAAGAGCGGTATGAACGCAGGCAGGAAGCTGTTCCAGCCTATGTACTCGGGGACGAGCAGCTTCGCAAGGCGCGGGCTTTTTATCGTAATGTAGCCTTTAATGCGGTCGTCCGGCGTCCACCAGGCGCTGTGCCGGCAGAGCGAGAAGCCGCACAGCCAGGGTGGGACGGTGACAAACAGCGCCCATATGAGCACGCCGCCGACAGCCATGCCGACGCCGCGCAAAAAAAGCATCAATGCAGCCATATTTCCTCCAGAAAAGTTTATTTGCTCAGCGCAAAGTTGTGCGCTTCGGCGAGCCAGCCCATGAGCTCGGAGTCAATCTCCGCCGGGCGTGAGACTATGACGTGGTGCGTCCAGCGGTTCGGGTACGGCTCGCTCGCGGCAAAAATGCGCTCTGAGCGCACCTCGCGGCCCAGCCCGAAGGAGACGACTATGAACACCTCGGGGCAGCGTCTGCCCATGCGCCGGAGCGAGACAAAGGCGAAGCCGTAGCGCGCCTTGAAGGTTATCTGCGTGCGCGCGACGCGGATTTCCACGTCAGGCCAGCGCGAGAATATCTGCTCGCGCAGCTCGGCGTAGAGCGGCAGCGCCGCGCCGTGACCCGAGAAGAATTGCAGCTCGTCAGCCGTCATGGAAACGCCGCCTTTCGCAACTATTTTGCCGCAAAAGCCGCGGCCTGTCAAGTGCTGCGGGCAGAGCGCGGCCCGGGCATCGCGCCGCGGCCGCCCGGCAGTATTGCAATGGGCGCGCCGGTGTGCTATAATCACCCGGCGCTCACAGCCGCACTCCGGGGGCGCTTTCTTTTATCTTGAAAAAAGA
>CAYXVA010000045.1:0-8077 GCA_964467975.1 uncultured Oscillospiraceae bacterium
GGCGTACTATCGTGTTCAAGCTGCTCGTGGTGGAGGACGACAGGGAGCTAAACCGCACGGTGTGCTCCTATTTGAATCAGAACGGCTATGAGGCCATCGGCTGCCTGGGCGCTGCGGAGGCGTACGGCTTCGAGTTTGCAAAGACGGTGCGCGAGCTCGACAGCGACATACCCATACTGTTCATGACCGCGCGCGACGACTTCGCGGCTAAGCAGCGTGGGTTCAAGGCCGGCGTGGACGACTACATGGTCAAGCCCGTCGACTTAGACGAGCTGTTGCTGCGCATAGAGGCGCTGCTGCGCCGCGCGAAAATAGCGCACAGCCACCGGCTCGAGGTCGGCTCGCTTGTGCTCGACGCCGACGAGCGCACCGCGTACGTAAACGGCGACGAGGTTCCGCTCACCGTGCGAGAGTTCAACCTGCTCTACAAGCTGCTCAGCTATCCGAAAAAGACCTTCACGCGCAGCCAGCTCATGGACGAGTTCTGGGACGGGGACAGCGCCTCCGGCCCGCGCACCGTGGACGTCTATATGACTAAGCTGCGCAGCAAATTCGCGAATTGTCCCGATTTTGAGATTGTCACCGTCCACGGCCTGGGCTACAAGGCGGTGCTCAAGTGAACGGCGAGGGGAAAAAACGTGTGGGCGCCGGCTGGATGTTCTCTCTGCGCCGGTATATCATATTTTTCGTCGTTATAGCGTTCGCCATAACGTGCTGTATGCTGCTCTTTTTAAACACGTTTGCCACCGTGTCCGGCGTCGAGCTGACGCGCGAGTACGTCGAGAGCGCGGCGAAGCTGACCGCGGTGAACATCGTGTTCCTGAGCGCGGCGGCGACGGTCATAGACGGCGTGCGCCGCAAGCTGATGGTCGAGCGGCCCGTGCGGCAGATAGTCACTGCCGCCCAAAAGCTCCGCGAGGGCGACTTCACGGTGCGCATCCCGCCCATACACAGCATCGACCGCGCCGACGGCTTCGACGTGATTGCCGACTGCTTCAACCAGATGGCCGAAGAACTCTCAGGCACGGAGACGCTGTCTCGCACGAGCTCAAGACCCCGCTCGCCGTCATGCAGAACTACGGCACCATGCTCCAGCAGCCGAATCTGAGCGACGAAAAGCGCATCGAGTACGCGAAGGCCGTCACAGACGCTGCACGGCGGCTTGCGAACCTCATAACCAACATCCTCAAGCTCAACAAGTTGGAGAACCAGCAGATATACCCCGCCGCCGAGAAATATGACCTGAGCGAGCAGCTTTGCGAATGTCTGCTCGCCTTTGAGGGTGCATGGGAGGACAAGGAGCTCGAGATAGAGACGGACATAGCAGACGGCGTCACCGTGGAGGCCGACGCACAGCTCCTGGAGCTCGTGTGGAGCAACCTCTTTTCCAACGCGATAAAGTTCACCGAGCCGCACGGGCGCGTGGCCGTCTCGCTCAAAGTCGACGGTGACGACGCCGTCGTGACGGTCTCGGACACCGGCTGCGGCATCTCGAGCGAGGTGGGCAAACACATCTTCGAGAAGTTTTACCAGGGGGACACATCCCACGCCACGCAGGGCAACGGCCTCGGCCTCGCCCTTGTCAAGCGCGTTATAGACATCGTCGGCGGGGGCATCTCCGTCAAGAGCGAAGTCGGCGTGGGCAGCGAATTTACTGTCAAGCTCGGGAGAGGCTCGGATGGAAAGGCTCAAGCGGACAATTAAAAAACTGCTCTATCCCGGCGCGGCGGTGGTCATAATCTGCGTGCCCGTCGCGGCGGCGCTGCTTGTGTACACCTTCATGTACGCCGGGGAGGAGAGTCCAATCGCCTATGTCTCCTACGTGTTTTCGGCCTATGCGCTCGTAATCGCCTGCGTGAACGTTGTGCCGCTGTTCCGGCGCGGCAAAGCCCGCGCGGAGAGCTACCCCATTGTACAGCGTTGGAGGGCCGAGCCCGCGTTCCGCATAAACGTCACGCTGCACGCCTCGCTCGTGATAAACGTGCTGTACTCGTTCCTGAACGCGCTCTACGGCGTCCTGTACAGTTCTGTGTGGTTCGGGACGCTCGCGGTGTATTACATCTTCCTCGCCGTGCTGCGCTTTCTGCTCGTCAGGTACGCGCATAGGCACAGTTTCGGTACGAACATGCGCGGCGAGTGGCATTGGTACCGGATATGCGGCTCCATACTGACGGCAATGACGCTTGCAATGGCCGGTGTCATAATTCTTGTGCTGCACGACAGCGGCGGATTCTCATACCCAGGCTATCTCATCTTTGTCGTGGCGATGTACGCCTTCTACACGACGATTATGGGCGTGGTTAACCTTGTGAAATACCGCAAATACAAAAGCCCCGCGATGAGCGCGGCGCGCGCCGTCAGCCTGGCCTCCGCGCTCGTATCCATGTTTTCGCTTGAGATAGCGATGCTCGCTCAGTTCGGCGGCGAGGACGACGCGCAGTTCAGGCTCATCATGATACTCGCGACAGGCGTCGCCGTCTGTTTCATTGTCGTGGGTCTCGGAAGCTATATGATAGTCCGCTCGACGAAAGCCCTGGGCGGTACAGAAAGGAAATTCGGAAATGGAAGCGAATAAGGAAACGTTCAACTACACCTACTCCGCCAAACAGCAGCGGGAGATTGACGATATTCGCAAGAAGTACCTCCCGCCGGAGGAGAGCGGCCTGGAGCAGCTCCGCCGCCTGGACAAAAAGGCGACGAAGAAGGGTACTGCCGTCTCCATTGCCGTCGGCATTGTCGGCACACTTCTCCTGGGCGTCGGCATGTGCTGTACGCTGGTCTGGATGGACAGCTGGTTCATCCCGGGCATCGTGATAGGCGTCGTCGGCATAGGCTTCGTGGCCGCGGCGTACCCGCTCTACACGCGCATAACCAAAAAGGAGCGCGAGAAAATCGCCCCGGAGATACTACGTCTGACCGACGAGCTCAGCGGCAAAAACTCCTGAGCGCGGCCCCGTCGCTTGAATGTGCGCGGCCTTTGTAATATAATTTGCTCAAGGCACATTCAGGCGAAGGGGGACATGCGATGCTGCTCAGGCAGATGCAATATTTCGCGGCCGTCGTGGAGGCGCACAGCTTCACCGAGGCGGCCGAGAGGCTCTACATCTCGCAGAGCGCGGTCTCGCAGCAGATAAGCGCGCTAGAGCGTGAGCTGGGCGTAAAGCTGCTCGAACGCGGCAACCGTAGCTTCACGCTCACGGCGGCGGGCGAGACTTCTACGCTCACTGCAAGGACGTGCTCTCCGCGGCGGACGCGCTCGTGCGCGAGACGCGCCGCGTCGCCGCCGGGGACGAGCGGCTGCGGATAGGCTATCTGCGCAGCTACGGCGGGCTGGAGCTGCACCGCGCCGTCGCCGAGTTCTCAACGCTCTACCCAGAGGTCACGCTCAGCATAGTCGCCGGGACGCACGAGGAACTCTACGATCTGCTCCGCTCCGGCGGCGTGGACGTCATACTCAGCGACCAGCGCCGCGCCTTCTCCGACGCCTACGTAAACTTTGAGCTCGTGCTCGCGCCCTGCCTCGCCGAGCTGTCTGTGAACAGCCCGCTCAGCTCGCGCGGGCGCGTTACGCTCGAGGAGCTGCGCTCCACGCCGTGCATACTCATAAGCTCTCCCGCCCAGCGCGAGAGCGAGCGCGAATTCTACATGAACACGCTCGACTTCGGCGGCAGCTACGTCTTTGCCGAAAATCTCGAGGAAGGCAGATTGCTCGTCGCGGGAAACCGCGGCTTCCTGCCCATAGACAACGCCGGTACCCTGCCGCCCGCAGGTGAGAGCGTCGTGCGCGTGCCCATATACCGCGGCGGCGCGCCGCTCACGCGCAACTACTGTGCCTTCTGGCCGAAGGAGCGCGGCGGGTACTACATCGAGGAGTTCGCCGCGCTGCTGCACCGGCTGCTCACCGAATAAAAGCGCATAAGTTTTCCTTATCCGAAAGCCCGGAAACCTGAATTGATGGTTTCCGGGCTTTCGCCTATAATGCAGTCAAAGACAAGGAGGAATGAACGATGGGCAAGACGCTTATAGCCTACTCCTCCCGAAAGGGCGCGAACTACTGGAACGGCAGCATCAAGAAGATAACGAAAGGCAACACCGAGCGAGTGGCTGAGATGATAGCCGATATGACCGGCGGCGAGCTATTTGAGATACGCACGGTGAAAGAGTACCCGGCGGACTACACCGAGTGTACGAAGGAGGCCATGCGCGAGCTGAAGGCGCACGAGCGCCCCGAGCTTGAAGAGTACCCGGATGGCCTGGATGAGTACGACACCATCTATCTCGGCTACCCCAACTGGTGGGGCACGATGCCTATGGCGGTGTTCACTTTCCTCGAACACTTCGACTTCTCCGGCAAGACCGTCCGTCCTTTCTGCACCAACGAGGGCAGCGGCATGGGTTCGAGCGAGCGCGATTTGAAGGCCGAGTGCCCCACGGCGAACGTGCTCCGCGGCCTGAGCATCCACGGCGCGGAGGCCGCAAACAGCCGTGCGAAGGTCGAAACGTGGGTCAGGGGCTGAATTTGAAAGGAGACGCAATATGAAAAACGTAATGATAGTCACCGGCGCGGGCCAGATTGGCCTCGCCATTGCCCGGCGCATGGGCACGGGCATGAAAATAGTTATCGGCACCCGTCGCCTCGAGAGCGGCGAGCGTGTGGCTGAGCTGCTGAACAATGCGGGCTTCGACGCCGTTGCGACTCGGATGGACCTCGGCGACCGGGAGAGCATCCTCGCCACAATAGCGAAGGCGCAGGAGTTCGGCCCCGTCACCATGCTCGTCAACGCCGCGGGCGTGTCGCCCAGCCAGGCCCCGATTGAGCAGATACTGCGCGTCGACCTCTACGGCACGAGCGTTATCCTCGAAGAGGTCGGCAAGGTGATCGCGCCGGGCGGCGTAGGCGTTGCGATTTCCAGCCAGAGCGGCTGGCGTATGCCCGCGCTCACGCCGAGGGAGGACGAACTGCTCGCCACCACGCCCACCGAGGAGCTGCTCAAACTCGACATGCTCCAGCCGGAGAACATACGCGACACGCTCCACGCCTACCAGATGGCCAAGCGCTGCAACGTCAAGCGCGTCATGGGCGAGAGCGTGAAGTGGGGCGAGCGCGGAGCACGCATAAACTCGATAAGCCCCGGTATCATCGTCACGTCCCTCGCGGTGGACGAGTTCAACGGCCCGCGCGGCGACTTCTACAAGAACATGTTCGCCAAGTGCCCGGCAGGCCGCCCCGGCACCGCCGACGAGGTGGCGAACGTCGCCGAGCTCCTGATGAGCGACAAGGGAGCGTTCATAACCGGCGCGGACTTCCTCATAGACGGCGGCGCGACCGCTAGCTACTTCTACGGCCCGCTAAAGCCGCAGGAGTAAAACCGGCTCAAGGAGAGCAAACATGAAAAAGCTGCTCATAGTATATTATTCCCCAACCAACGGCAACACACGCCGCGTCGCGCACATGCTGCAAGAGGTCATCGGCGCGGACATGGCGGAGATCGAGACCGCACAGCCCTACACGGGCGGCTACGACGACATAGTTGCGCAGGGTCAGCGCGAAGTTGAATCCGGCTTCATGCCCGAACTCAGGCCGCTGGGCGTCAGCGCCGCCGAGTACGACGTCATAGCCGTAGGGACGCCGACCTGGTGGTACACGATGGCCCCGGCGGTGAAGAGCTTCCTCGAGGCCAACGACTGGCGCGGCAAGCCGGTGATCCCTTTCCAGACGCACGGCGGATGGCCTGGCCATGCGCTCAAGGACATGGAGCGCGCCTGCCGGGGTGCGCGAATCGCGTGCGGGATGAAGGTGCAGTTTGACTCCGCCGGCGGCGCGGACATGGTGACGCCCGTGCACGAGGTGGAAGCGTGGATAGGTCGCGTAAAGAACCTGCCCGCGGACAAGTGAATGGTTGCACCCGCGCCGGGCGGCTCTGCTCCGGCGCGGCAGAAAAAACCTTTGGCTTTCCCTCCGCGCTGTGATAAGATATTGCCTGCAAACAATTTCTTCAGCGCGTCCGCGCCGGGTGGCGCGGATATGGGAGGCTATCGCATGATATGGCTGCTAGCCGCCGCGGCGATCCTTGTGGTCATCTTCGGCGGCGCATTTATAACCTACCACTTCGTCTTTTTCTCGTCTCCTAAGCACCGCGTGGACCCGTACGCCATCCCGCGCGGCGAGCAGTATCAGCGTGAGCGGGAGAAAATGCTCGCGCTGATACGCGAGCTGGACGGCATACCCTTCGAGAGCGTGGAGATAACGGCCTATGACGGCACAAAGCTCTTCGGCAGGTACTACCACGTGCGTGACGGCGCGCCGCTGCAGATAGAGTTCCACGGCTACAGGGGCAGCGCGCTGCGCGACTTCTGCGGCGGGAACAAGCTCGCGCGCGAGGCGGGGATGAACACGCTGCTCATAGACGAGCGCGCGCACGGGAAAAGCTCCGGCCGGACGATAACCTTCGGCGTCAAGGAGCGGCGCGACTGCCTGAGCTGGGCGCAGTACGCGCTCGAGCGCTTCGGGGCCGATGTGCCCGTTTTTCTCGCGGGCGTGTCGATGGGCGCGGCGACCGTGCTCATGGCTTCGGGCTTCACGCTGCCGGAGAACGTGATAGGCATAATCGCCGACTGCCCGTACTCGTCGCCGGAGGCGATAATCCGGCGGGTCTGCCGGGACAAGGTACATATCCCGCCCGTGGCCGTGATGCCGTTTATCCGCCTGGGCGCGAGGCTCTTCGGGCGCTTTGACATCGCCGACGCGAGCGCCGTCGAGGCGGTGCGCAATGCGACCGTGCCTATACTGCTCATCCACGGCGAGGACGACAGGTTCGTCCCCTGCGACATGAGCCGCGAGCTCTTCGCCGCCGCCTCGGGCAGGGCGCGGCTGGAGACCTTTCCGGGGGCCGGCCACGGCCTGAGCTACATGGTGGACGAGGCGCGCTACGCCGCCGTCACGGCGGAGTTTACCAGAACGTGCCTCGGCTGGTTCGAGCTGCGCCACAGCGCATCGGGCGCGCGCTGAAGTTTGCGATACAAAAGAAATCACCCCGGAATACCTGTAAACAGAAGTATTCCGGGGGCGTTTTATATTAAATTAGAAATCCGGATTCAACGAAGCCTGCGTTATGTCATTCCCGGGCCTCGGAGTGCGCAGCAGAGAGATATTAGTAATTCCAATGTGGACAAATATTCCGGCGACAGCCCACCACATATACAGCGGGCCGGGGTCCTGCCATAAGAACTCCAAAGGCTTTGGCAGTATAAGTGATCCTCCCACCAAGAGGAAATAGCTGCTTATGTACAGCCCTCCGAGCAGCATTGCCGCGGCGATCGCAAGCGATACTATAGTGAGTGTTTTGCCCGGCCTGCGCTTGATGTCCAGCCCGAAGCCTATCGCCCCGCAAACCAGATACGAAATCAGCAGAACAAGGAGCGGAACAAGCATAAATGCGCGGACAAACACGAGAATAGTAGTAGTTAAGCCTCCAAGAACATCGTAAAACTCATACTCATTGTATTGACTTGGGCAGACAGATACGATTATAAACGCGACAACGACATATATGGCTCGCCTTGCGAGGATTTTACCGGGCTTATCCATCATCTTCAAGCACCTCCCGGTTGTTTAATTGAGTTTACGCCACCCGGTGACTGATAGAAAAACTTGTGTCGCTCGCCGGCCAGCTGTCGGCATAATCCGAAATTGAAATCATCGCTCCAGCCTTGCAAGTTCACTATATCATGATTAGATTTTGTGTCAATATTGGGAATATTAACAATTCACGTGCGCTGTTTTTGTAAGAAAGCGCCCTCGCCTCAGTTTTTAGGGGGAGCCAAGGTGGGGATGGCGCATGGTTATACGCCGCAAGAGAAATTGGGCGCGGCGTCCTCGACGCACCGCTTACGGTAGCGAGAAATAATCCCTCCCTCTTCGAGGGAGGTGGCCCGCAAAGCGGGTCGGAGGGAGTTTCGCCGGAGTTTGCGCAAGCCCCGCAGGGAACTCTCCCAGTCACCTTCGCCGCCAGCCGCCTCCCCGAGAGACCGTCCGAAAACTACGCTGAGCAAAAATAATGCGGGGTGATTCACTTAA
>CAYXVA010000046.1:0-8051 GCA_964467975.1 uncultured Oscillospiraceae bacterium
GTCGCCATCGTCGGCTACACTAACGCAGGCAAGAGCACGCTCTTAAACCGCCTCACCGGCAGCGAGATCGAAGCCAACGACCGCCTGTTCGACACGCTCGACACCACCACGCGCCGCCTCAAGCTCGACGAGGCGCAGGAGGTGCTGCTCTCGGACACCGTCGGCTTCATCCGCAAGCTGCCGACGCACCTCGTCGAGGCGTTCAAGGCCACGCTCGAGGAACTGCAATACGCCGACGTGCTGCTGCACGTGGCGGACATCTCGAGCCCGGATTTGAAGGAGCAGACCGACGTTGTCGACGCCCTCATAGAGCAGCTGGGCGCGGGCAAAACGCCGCGGATAATGGTCTACAACAAGTGCGACAGGTACATCGGCGAGCTGCCGCACGGCGAGAACACAGTGTGCATCTCCGCGCGCACCGGCGAGGGTACGGACGAGCTGCTTGCAAAGATAGCCGAAGTCCTCGGCCGCAAGAGCCGCCGCGTGCACATAGCGCTGCCGTACTCGAAGAGCGGCGTTATGGACACGCTGCGCCGCGACGCCGCCGTGCTGGACATAGAGTACACGGAGAGCGGCGTCGAAGCCGACGTCGTGGTAAAGCCCGAGCTCTGGGGCCTGGTGCGAAATTACGTGACGGGGGAGTGAGCGCGCGTTAAGCGCGCAGCTCGGTGCCGGGGTAGTAGTGCGCGAGTATTTCGGCGTAGCTCTCGCCCTGCTGGGCGAGGACGTTTGCGCCGTATTGGCTCATGCCCACGCCGTGGCCGTAGCCGGTGACGGTGAAGAGGAAGCCGTCGCCGGTGTAGTCGAGCGTAAAGGCCGTACTGCGCAGCGCGAAGAGCGTGCGCAGCTCGGTACCGGGCACCTCCACGCCGCCTATCTGGACGCTCTCGACCCGGTCGCTGGCGTCGCGGGCGACGGTTCCCAGCCAGAAGGCCGGCTCGCCAGAGAGCTGCGCGTCTGGGTATGCGGCGCTTATCGTCCCGGCGAAATCCGCAGCGGACACGGCGACGCTTGTGACGTAGTTCGGCACGTCGTCGGCCGTCTCGGGCGTGTCCACGCTCACAAGGTACGCCCGTGCGGACCACACCTCAGCGGCGTCCTCGGTCATGCCCGCGGACGAGGAGTGGAATACCGCCTCTATCACCTCGCCCTCGTATGTCAGGTACTCGCCGTCGGTCGAGCGCACGGCGTCGAGGATTTTCGCGTAGTTCGCGTCATAGTTTTCGCCCCAGTTTTCGCGCATCTGTTCGTCTGTGAGATGGGCCTTGCAGCAGCTCGGGTCATCGCAGACGGCGGTGTCCGGGTGCGCCGCCTTTGCGCCTGTCATGAGGCTCATTATGTACGTGCGCGCGGCGACGGCCTGGGCTTTGAGCGCCTCCGGCTCGAACGAGGCCGGCATCTCTCCGGCCACCACGCCGGGCAGCCACTCCTCCATCGTGGTTTCCACCAGTTCGCCTCCGCTCAGGGCGGTAAAGGAGATGTCGGCGTCCTTGCCCTCGTATGTATAGGTGTCCACGTCCGGCGTCTCGACCGGCGCCTCCGTGGCAGGCGCGGCCAGAAGCAGCGATATGCCCAGCACAAGCGCGAGGCAGAGCAGCGCTGTGACGAATACGGCTCTCAAGGCCCGTCCCCCCTTTTCCTATTGACTTGAGGCCGCGCGAGGTATAAAATGACACGATGAATGCCGCGTGCGGCCTCATAAAATTCTATTTGGACGGATCTGACCATATGCGTAAATACGCGCTGACTCTCACTTGCACCACCTGCGTCTTTGGGGCTTTCGGCCTGTTCTGCCGCTGGATACAGGGCATGAGCGCCTTTGAGGAGAACGGCCTCTACATAACGGGCAACGCGTGGGGCATCATACTCATTATATTATATCTGGCGGCCTTCGCCGCGCTCGCCGGCTTTAGCGTGTTCTTCAAAAGATGCGAGGGCCTCGCTTCGCCTCCGGAGTTCGGCCTCGCCATAGCCGGGGACAGGCGCTGGGCGCTTATCATCGCGCTGGCGACGGCGCTTATAATGGCCGTGGGCTGCATCGTACTGTTTTTGACCGCCGGGGGCGAGCAGCTTGCCTCCATGCTGCGTGTGCTCGCGCTGCTGGGGCTGCTGTGCGCCGGCGGCTTCCTGGGCCTCGCCGCGTCCACCGGCAAGAGTTCGCCGCGCGGCAGTGCGCTGGAGGCCGGGCTGTGCCTTGCCGCCGCGCTTCCGGTGCTGTTCTGCTGCTTTTGGCTCGTGGTGAGCTACAGGCAGGACGCGGCGACCAGCGTGGTGTGGAGTTACGCGCCGGAGATAATCTCCATTGCGGCGTCCCTGCTCGCGTTCTACTATATGGCGGGACACGCCTATGGGCGGCCGAGGCCGTTTGCGGCCGTATTCCTGTGCGAGTTCGGAGCATTCTGCTGTTTTGTCACGCTTTCGGATTCGCGCCTGCTGGCGCTGCAGATTATGTTCTTCGCAATGGCGATTATGCAGCTGTACTTCGGGCTGCTGCTCACCGCCAACCTGCGCCCGGCCGCTGAGATAGGCACTCTCTTCCCCGGCGCGCTCGAGGCCGAGGGCCTCGCCGAGAGCGATACGGAGGAGGAAGAGGAGAGCGAAGATGGCGCAGCGGAGCTCGAGGACATGGGCGATGACGCGGGCGGCGAGGAGCAGTTCGTCGAAGTCACGGAGGAATATCTCGGCGGCGAGGACGAAAGCAAAAAGAATTAACTTGACAGTTTAAGAGAATCTATTATATAATTACCCTCTGCCGGACACTCCGGCGGAGGGTATTGCTATGCCCTTGAGCAATTTTATCAACTACGGCGGTGTCACACCGCTTGTTGAGTATAAAAACCGAAAGGATGATTTCAATGGTTCGCACTTATCAGCCCAAGAAGCGCCAGCGTCAGAAGGAGCACGGCTTCCGCAAGCGCATGGCCACCCGCAACGGCCGCAAGGTCCTCGCCCGCCGCAGGGCAAAAGGCAGGGCCAGACTCTCCTATTGAGCCTGGGCGCGGCACGCCGCGCGAGTAAAGAAGGCAGCGCGTGGAGTTCTCTGCATCGCTTAAACTGAATCGTGATTTCCGTCGCGCCTACCGCATGGGCAGGAGCGCGGCGGAGCCATGCCTTGTGGTCTATGCCAGGCGCAACGGCTCAAAATGCAACCGGGTCGGCTACACCGTCTCAAATAAGCTCGGCTGCGCCGTAGTGCGCAACCGCGTCCGCCGCCGTCTGCGCGAGATTTACAGGCTCAACGAGCACCTTCTGCGCCCGGGGTACGACCTCGTCGTCGTCGCCCGGGGCCGCAGCGTAGGCGCGGAATACCGGCGCCTTGAGCGCGAATTCCTGCACGCCTGCGCCGGCCTCAAGCTGCTGAGGGAGGCGGATGCGCAGTGCTGAAAAAGCTCATGCTGGCACTGATACGCTTTTACAGGAGCAGCATATCCCCGCTCACTCCGCCATGCTGCCGCTTTATACCAACCTGCTCGGAATACGCGCTCGAGGCCATAGAGCTCTACGGCCCGCTCAAAGGCGGTTGGCTCGCGCTCAAAAGACTGAGCCGCTGCCACCCCTTCCACATCGGCGAGCACGAGTTTTACGACCCCGTGCCCTACCCTCCGCGCGCAAATTGCCCGGAGCGAAAGCCCCGGGATAACCAACCGAGGAGCTAAGAGAAAATGCTTGATGCTATAGCAACACCCTTTGGATGGCTGATGCGCCAGCTCTACGGGCTGACGAACAACTTCGGCTGGTCCATAATCCTGTTCGCGATCATTGTCGCCCTCGTGCTCCTGCCCTTTATGGCAAAGAGCAAAAAGAGCACCATGCGCATGTCGCGTCTCTCGTCCCGCATGGACGAGCTGCAAAAGAAACACGCGGGCAACCCACAAAAGCTCAACGAGGAGACGGCGCGCCTCTTTCGCGAGAACCATGTCAGCCCCATGGGCGGCTGCCTCTGGAGTTTGCTGCCTTTCCCGATACTGCTCGCCCTCTACCGCGCGGTGGTAAAGCCCATCACCATCATGATGGGCGTGGCCGATGAGCTGCTGCAGCCCGGCGGCAGCATCTACGAGATGCTCCAGACCCTGGGCTACCAGATGAGCAACTACACCACCTCCAACAACACCTTCTACGAGCAGATATACCAGTCCAAGTTCATAAGCGAGCACTTTGACCAGTTTGCGGGCCTCTCGGACAAGCTCATACCCATGGACTACACCTTCATGGGCCTCGATCTGTCGCAGACCCCCAACTGGAAGTTCTGGCAGTTTGACTTCTCCGCCGGCACCTGGATAGTGATCGGGCTGTTTTTGCTGCCGCTCATATCCACCGCGCTGAGCTACCTCTCCATGTACATCAGCCGTAAGATAAACCCGCAGGTCGGCACGAGCCAGCAGGCCCAGGCCCAGGCTTCGAGCATGAAAACCATGATGTATGTCATGCCGCTCATGAGCCTCTGGATAGGCTTCATCATGCCCGCCGCACTCTGCGTATACTGGATTATGAACAGCCTTACCGGCATTCTGCGTGAGGTCGGGCTCACGCTGCTCTATCGCAAGCAGATGGCCGCAGAGGACGCGGAGTTTATCGCCAAAGAGAAGGCGCGGGAAGAGGAGCTCGAGCGAAAACGTCAAGAGACGGAACGCTTGCGAGCTATGAACGCGACTACTGTCAACAAGAATACCAGCAAGAAAAAGCAACAGGCCAAGGCCAAGCAGTCCGACAACGAGCGCCGCGCCGCCGCCGAGAGGGCGGAGAGAGCCGCGCGCCGCGAGCGTCTGGGCATAACGGAGCAGGAGAAACCGGCCTCGCAGGTCGGCAACCGCCGCTTCGCGCGCGGCCGCGCCTATGTTGAGGACCGCTACGAACACCCCGAGGAGGCCGAAGAGGCCACCATCGCCGCCGCCGAGGCGAGCGAGGGCATGGATGCCATCGACCCCGATATGGCCGACGAGACATTCGAGAGCGCCGTGGAGGCCGATGGGGCGGACGAGTCTGTTGATGAGGCTCCCGAGACTGAGGACGGGGAGCAGCAGGAGAATGTGAAATGAAAAAATACCTGGAAAAATCCGCAAAAACCGAGGAGGAGGCCATAGCAGCCGCCCTTGCGGAGCTGGGCCTCGAGCGCGACGACGTGTCCGTGGAGATACTTGAGCGCGCAAAAAGCGGCTTTTTGGGCATCGGCGCCTCTCCCGCGGTGATACGTGTGGAGTATGAGGTGCCCGACGAACCCGAGGCGAAGGCCGAGCCCGCCGGCAAGAGCGAGCCTGTCATAGAAGAGCGTCCCGCCGGGGCGCACGAGAAGGCGGCCGAGCCGCAAAAAGCGGCGGAGTCCAAAAAGACGGCGGAGCCTCAAAAGGCAGCCGAGGTGGACACAGCGCCCAAGTATACCGAGGGCGTCAAAGCGGACACCGAGAGCTTCCTGCGCGGGCTGCTTGACCGCATGGGCGTCAAGGCCGAGATTACCATCCGCGACCGCGATAACGGCGGACTGCTCGTGGAGCTGTCCGGCCCGGGTATGGGCGCCGTGATAGGGCGCAGGGGCGAGACCCTCGACGCCATACAGCACCTCACAAACTACGCCGTCAACCGCGGCAGCGAAAAGCGCTGCCACATCAGCGTCGACGCTGAGAGCTACCGCGCCAAGCGCGAGGAAAGCCTCGTGCACCTGGCCGAGAAGATGGCCGCCAAGGTCGTAAAGTACAAGCGCTCCATGGCCCTTGAGCCCATGAATTCCTACGAGCGCCACGTTATCCACACCGCCCTGCAGAACTACGAGGGCGTGTCCACCAGCTCGACGGGTACCGAGCCCAACCGCCGCGTGGTCGTCTCCTATGAGCGCCCGACGAAGCAGCCCGAAAACCGCCCGCAGAGCCGTGAGTGGAGCTGATTGGAGGTTAGTCCATTGTTTGAAACCGTCAAGAAGGTGCTCGCAGAGCAGCTTGAGGTCGACCCGGAGCTGATAACTCCTGAGACCGACATCATCGACGACCTCGGCGCCGACTCTCTCGACCTGGTTGAGCTGGTCATGAGCCTCGAGGAGTACTACGACATCGTTCTCACGGACGACAAGACCGCCAATGTCCGCACCGTCGGACAGGTGGTGGAGATGCTCGACAGCATCGTGAAATAACATAAAGCCTCCCCTGCCCGGCAGGGGAGGCTTTTTACTGTTTCGCACACCTTGCGAAAGCACCCCTGGAACGCCGCCAACGCGGCGTTCCGTAGTGCCGGCCCCCCATTGGCCGCTTACGCCAGCAGCTTCAGTGCGGCTTGGGCGGCCTGGGCCGCGTCGGGCGTGTAGCAGTCGGCGCCTATCTCGTCGCAGTAGGCCTGGGTTATCGGCGCACCGCCTATCATGACCTTGACGGAGCCGCGGATTCCGCGCTCGGTTGCGAGCGTGACCACGCGGCGCATCTCGTCCATCGTGGTCGTCAGAAGCGCCGAGCAGGCGATTATCCCGCAGTGCTCGTTCACGGCGGTGTCGACAAACGTCTCCGCCGAGACGTCAACGCCGAGATCTATCACCTCGAGCCCCGCGCCCTCCATCATTATCTTCACCAGGTTCTTGCCGATGTCGTGCATGTCCCCGCGCACGGTGCCGAGGCAGACGCGGCCCGCGCTCCTGCCTGCGCCGGCGGTGAGCAGCGGCTTGAGTCGCTCGGTCGCGGCGTTCATGGCCCGCGCGGCGACAAGCATCTCGGGCACGAAGGCCCGCCCCGCACTGAAGTCCTCGCCCAGCAGCTGCATGCCGCGCACAAGGCCGTCCAGCACGCGCTGAGCGTCCAAGCCCTCCCCGAGGGCAGTCTCCACCAGCTCGAGCACGCGCTTGCGTCTGCCGCGCTTGAGGGCCTCTGCGAGCTTGTCGAGCACATCGCTGCTTTCGGCGGCGGGGGACTCGGCCTCGGCCGGGGCAGACGCCGCAGCCCGCGGCTCGCCGCGCCTGACGATGCCCGCGCGCCGCGAGGGGAAATGCACCTCGCTGTTCCACGCGGCGATCTCCGCGTCTATGGCCGCATCCACATGGGGGTACACCGCGCCGGCGATGCCGTAGGTAATGCTGGGTATGTAGTGCCCTCCGGGGCAGTTGGCCTCGAGCGCGGCGCGCACATATGTCCTTATCTCCTGCTCCGTGGCGTCGGCGCGGTCAATCGCCGCGCCGATGCCGCCCATGAGTATCATGCGGCCGTGCAGACGCTCCTGTAGCGCGGGGATGTCGTTCTCAGGAAGGACGCCCTGCCAGCACTGTATTCCAATCTCGACCATGTCCTCCACAATCGGCACGAGATAGGAGTCGGCGTGGTGTATGGCGATCACGCCGCGCGAGCGGATATAGCCGTAGAAGCGGCGGTACGGCTCCTTGAAGAACTCGCGCCACATCTCGGGCTTCATGAAGAGCGCGTTCTTCGTGCCCCAGTCGTCGTGGGAGAAGATAACGTCGGGCTGCAAATTGTCTATGAGCAGCTTGACGTAGCGTATGCGGTAGTCGGTGATGTAATCTATGAGCTCGTGCATCTCGTCAGGGTGCTCGTAGAGGTTCGAGAGCGTGTCCTCGAAGCCCATGAGGAAGTGGCACTGCTCGAAGATGCCCGTGCCCATAAAGCCGGAGACGAGCTTTTCGCCCTTTGCGCGGACGGCCTCGGCCTTGGCGCACACGTCCTCCCAGCCGGTGGAGCAGTTGGCCTCCAAATCCGGCGCGTGGACATAGTCGCGCCAGTGCGTGATGTCGCGGAGTACTTTGAGCTCATCGCGCGTGTCCGGCATTGGGCCCGGCGCGTCGGCGGGGAAGAGTATGGTCGTGCCCCACTTGTCGACGCTCGTCGTGCCGCGCACGCGGTTGCCGCGCAGGTAGGCGTTGATGGGGTCGCCGGTCATCATGGCAAGCGCCTCATACTGGTCGAGTATGCGGTCGGGACTGCCGTCCGGAGAGAGCATTTCAAGGAAAATTTCGCGTGGCGTCATGGTGGTTGCCTCCTCAGTTTATCAAAATACAGGATGAATACGTGATTGTGCCCGGCCCGTGGTAGTAGTCGAGCCCGGCGCTTTTGCATGCGTCGCTCACAAGC
>CAYXVA010000047.1:0-8013 GCA_964467975.1 uncultured Oscillospiraceae bacterium
GGGACGCTTTCTTTTTTCAAGACAAAAGAAAGCGCCCCCGGTATACAGCAGATAGTGTTATAAAAAAGGAGAACCAATGGAGTTTTTAATAATCTCCGGCATGTCCGGCGCGGGCAAGAGCCAGGCTGCGGACATACTCGAGGATATGGACTATTACTGCGTAGACAACCTGCCCCTGGCGCTGCTGCCGAGGTTTGCCGAGCTGTGCATAGCCAGCAGCGGCCGCTATGACCGCGTCGCGCTGGTGACCGACGTGCGGGAGCGCGAGAGCATAGAGGGGCTGTTGCCCGCGCTCGACGGGCTCTGGGAGATGGGGCTTGAGTACCGCATACTCTTCATGGAGGCCGACGTGCCGACGATTGTGCGCCGCTACAAGGGCTCGCGCCGGCCGCACCCGATGCTCACGCCGGGCGGGACGATCGACGACGCCGTGCGCCGCGAGATCGCCGCGCTCGCACCGGTCAGGGAGCGGGCCGACTACATAATCAACACGACGGGGCTCACAAGCAGCATGCTGCAAAGCCGCATACGCGACCTGCTCAAGCAGCATGAGCGGCGCTTCGCCATAACCGTCACGGCTTTCGGCTATAAGTACGGCCTGCCGATGGACGCCGACCTCGTGTTCGACGTGCGCTTTTTGCCGAACCCGTACTATGTCTCCGAGCTCCGGCCGCTCTCCGGGCTGGACGCGAACGTCGCGAATTTCGTGCTAGGGCGCGAGGAGGCAAGGGAGTTCATGGACAGGCTCGGCGCGCTGCTCGATTTGCTTATACCGCTTTACGCCGAGGAGGGGCGCTACACGCTGCACATCGCCGTGGGCTGCACCGGCGGGCGCCACCGGAGCGTTGCCGTGGCCAACGCCCTCGCCTCGCGCCTGGCCGAGAGGCGCGAAAACGTCACGGCCTATTTCCGGGATATTGAGAAGGGATGAACATGAAAGCTGACCGTCTACACGACCCGCGCATAGCCGTAATCGGCGGCGGCACCGGTCTTTCAACCATGCTCAGGGGCCTCAAGAAGCTCTCGGGCAACATAACGGCCATCGTCACTGTCGCCGACGACGGCGGGGGCAGCGGGATGCTGCGCGAGGATTTGGGCATGCCGCCCCCGGGCGACGTGCGCAACTGCATACAGGCGCTGGCCAACACAGAGCCGATAATGGAGGGGCTCCTCGCCTACCGCTTCACCGAGGGCAGATTGAAGGGGCAGAGCTTCGGGAACCTGTTTTTGGCCGCGCTCAACGGCATGTCGGACACCTTCGACGAGGCCGTGCGCCGCATGTCCGACGTCCTGGCGATAACAGGCCGCGTGCTGCCTGTGACGAACGAGAATGTCCGGCTCGTGGCCGAGTTCGACGACGGCACCGAGGCGCTGGGCGAGTCGCACATAGCCGAGTTCAAAAAGGGCACCGACAAACGCATACGCCGTGTGCGGCTGATACCCGAGCGGCCCAGGGCTCTGCCGCAGGTGCTCGAGGCCATAAACGACGCGGACATGATAGTGCTCGGGCCGGGCAGCCTCTACACGTCCATCATGCCCAACCTCGTGACGGGCGGCGTGGCCGAGGCCGTCGCGCGCTCGGACGCGTTCAAGATATACGTGCTCAACGTCATGACGCAGGACGGAGAGACCGAGGGCTACACCGCGAGCGACCACATCGAGGCGCTGTTTTCCAATTCCGGCGAGCACCTCTTCGACTGGTGCCTCGCAAACAGCCTCCCGATACCGCCGGAGCTCGTCGAGCGCTACCGCGCGGAGGGCGCAGAGCCCGTGGAGATAGACGACGACGCAATCTTCAAGCTGGGTGTCGGCGTGCTGCGCGCGCCGGTGGCGAGCTGGAAGAGCGGCTATGTCCGGCACGACCCGGACGCGCTCTCGCTCGAGCTGCTGCGGCTCTATCGGGAGAAGGGCCACACAAGGGTTTACAGGTAGGAGGTTCACATGTCCTTTGCATCCCAGGTCAAGGCGGAGCTCTGCCGCATAAAGCGCAACCGCAAGTGCTGCGCCGTGGCCGAGTGCTACGGCGCCATGCTCTACTGCAACAGCTTTACGCCGCGCGAGATCCGAGTTATCACGGGCAGCCCGGAGCTCGTGGAGCTGCTGCCGAAGCTCTTCAGGCGCGCGTTCGGCGTGAGCTTTGATGTGCTGCCGGAGGAAGTGAAGCCGGGCGGGCGCGCAACGCTGCTCATGACCGATACGGAGAAAATAGCCACGGTGTTCCGCGCCTTCGGCATGGAGCCCACGGACACTCTCACGCTGCACATAAACCTGGGCGTGCTGGAGAACGACTGCTGCAAGACCGCCTTTGTGCGCGGCGCGTTCCTCGCAGGCGGGAGCATTACCGACCCGGCCAAGCGCTACCACCTGGAGCTGACCACGAACCACGCCGCCGTGGGCCGCGAGATGTGCGCGCTGCTCTTTGAACTGGGTTTTGAGCCCGGCCTTGCCCGGCGCGGCGCGAACCACGTCGTGTACTTCAAGCAGTCCGAGGCCATAGCGGACTTACTGACCATGCTCGGCGCGGGCGTCCCGGCCATGGAGGTCATGAACGCGCGCGTGGAAAAGGAGATGCGCAGCGAGATTAACCGCAAGGTCAACTGCGACAGCGCAAACGCCGACAAGATAGTCGCCGCCGCGGCCGAGCAGCTCGAGGCGATACGCAAAATAGAGCGCGCCCGGGGCCTCGATACGCTGCCGGAGGGCCTGCAGCAGGCCGCGCTTTTGAGAATTGCCAACCCCGAGGCGAGCCTCGCCGAGCTCGCGGCCCTCAGCCAGCCGAGCGTCACCAAGAGCTGCCTGAGCCACCGGCTCAAACGGCTCGCCGCCATCGCGGGCAGCGGGATTCCGGAGGAATGAGATGGGCTTTGTACATCTGCATCTGCACACTGAATACAGCCTGCTCGACGGCGAATGCCGTATAGACGCCCTGGCGGAGCGGGCAAAGGAGCTGGGCTTCGACGCGCTCGCCGTCACCGACCACGGGGTTATGTACGGCGCGGTGAACTTCTACAGGGCCTGCCGCAAGGCGGGCATCAAGCCGATAATCGGCTGTGAGGTCTACGTCGCGCCGAGGGAGCGCACCGGCCGCGAGTACGGCATAGACAACCGCTATACGCACCTCATACTGCTGTGCAAAAACGAGACCGGCTACCGCAATTTGAGCTACCTCGTCTCCATGGGCTTCGTCGAGGGCTTTTATATAAAGCCGCGCATCGACTGGCAGCTCCTCGGCGAGCACACCGAGGGGCTTGTGTGCCTGTCCGGCTGCCTGGCCGGCGACATACCGCAGAAGATAGTGTCGGGACAGTACGACCGCGCCAAGGAGAAGGCGCTCGAGCTGCGCGATATGTTCGGCGAGGACTTTTACCTCGAGATACAAAAGCACGGCATCGCCGACGAGGAGACAGCCGCGCGCGGCCTGCTGCGGATACACGACGAGACCGGCATACCCCTGGCCGTCACGAACGATGCGCACTATATAAACAAGTCCGACGCCTACTACCAGGACGTGCTCATGTGCATCCAGACGGGCAAGACGGTGAACGACGCCGAGCGCATGCGCTTCGAGACGCGGGAATTCTACCTCAAAAGCGAAGAGGAGATGCGCGCGCTCTTCCCGGACCGCCCGGACGCGGCGGACAACACGGTGGAGATAGCCGAAAAGTGCAATTTCGACTTCGAGTTCGGCCACTACCACCTGCCGCGCTTCCAGCTGCCCGAGGGTGAGAGCGACAGCTTCGCCTACCTCAAAAAGCTCTGTGCCGCGGGCTTTGAAAAGCGCTACGGCCTCGAGCGCGAGGATGCGAAAAAGCAGCTGGAATATGAGCTCGACATGATAAAGCGCATGGGCTTTGTCGACTATTTCCTGATAGTCTCGGACTTCATCGGCTACGCCAAGGGCAAGGGCATCCCCGTCGGGCCGGGCCGCGGCAGCGCTGCGGGCAGCGTCGTGAGCTATTGCCTGAACATAACCGACGTCGACCCCATAAAATACAGCCTCTACTTCGAGCGCTTCTTAAACCCCGAGCGCGTGAGCATGCCGGATATCGACATCGACTTCTGCGTGCGCCGCCGCGGCGAGGTCATAGACTACGTCAACCGCAAGTACGGCAGCGACCACGTCGCGCAGATAGTCACCTTCGGCACGATGGCCGCGCGCCAGGCCGTGCGCGACGTGGGCCGCGCGCTCGACATCAGCTACGCCGAATGCGATGCCGTGGCAAAGCAGGTGCCGTTCGCGATAGGCATGACGCTTTCCGAGGCGCTGCACCTTTCAAAGCAGCTGCGCGATATGTACGAGCGCGACGAGCGCATAAAGGGCCTCATAGACACGGCCATGGCCCTCGAGGGCATGCCGCGCCACGCCAGCACCCACGCCGCGGGCGTGGTCATAACGGAAAAGCCCGTGTACGAGTACGTACCGCTGGCCAAGAACGACGAGAGCGTCGTGACGCAATACCCCATGACCACGCTCGAAGAGCTCGGGCTGCTCAAGATGGACTTCCTGGGGCTGCGCAACCTGACCATCCTCGACGACGCCGTGCAGCTCGTGCGGCGGCACACGCCGGACTTCGACGAGACCGCGCTGCCGGACGACGACGCGGAGACCTTCGCCATGCTCGCTGCGGGCAAGACCGAGGGCGTGTTCCAGCTCGAGAGCGCGGGCATGACCAGCGTGTGTACGCGTCTGGGGCCAAAGAGCATAGAGGACATCACCGCCGTCATAGCGCTCTACCGGCCCGGGCCGATGGACTCCATACCGCGCTTCCTCGAGAACAGCCAGCACCCGGAGAAAATAAAGTACAAGCACCCCTCGCTCGAGCCTATTCTCTCCGTCACCTACGGCTGCATCGTCTACCAGGAGCAGGTCATAGAGATTTTCCGGCGCCTCGCCGGCTTCTCCCTGGGCCAGGCGGACAACATCCGCCGCGCGATGAGCAAGAAGAAGCACGCCGTCATAGACGCCGAGCGCCGCGCGTTCATATACGGCGACGAGCAGCGCAATATCCCCGGCTGCGTGGCAAACGGCATACCGGAGGTGACGGCGAACGAGATATACGACGAGATACTCGACTTCGCCAGCTACGCCTTCAACAAGGCCCACGCCGTGGCCTACGCCATCGTCGCCTACCGCACGGCGTACATGAAGCGCCACTACCCGCGCGAGTACATGGCCGCGCTGCTCACCAGCGTGCTGGACTCGTCGAGCAAGGTGGCCGAGTACATCGCCGAGTGCCGCGAGATGCACATACGTCTGCTGCCGCCGGACGTAAACGAGTCGGACGCGTACTTCACCATCTCCGGCGAGGACATCCGCTTCGGACTGGTGGCGATAAAGAATATCGGCGAGAAGTTCATCCTCCAGCTCATGGCGGAGCGCAGCGAGAACGGGCCGTTCAAGTCCCTGGACGACTTCTGCCGGCGCATGTCGGGCAAGGAGATGAACCGCCGCGCGGTGGAGAGCCTGATACGCGCCGGGGCCTTCGACAGCCTCGGCTCCACGCGCCGGGCCATGATATCCGCCCTTGACGGCGTGCTCGGCGGCATAGCCAACGACGGGCGGCGGAACATCGACGGCCAGATGGACCTCTTCGGTGGAGAGGAACAGGCCCGCTCGGGCGTGGTCATCCCGGAGATGGAGGAGTACTCGCGCGCCGAGCTCATGGCCATGGAGCGCGAGACCACGGGGCTGTACCTCACCGGCCACCCCATGGACGAGTACCGCGACGCGGTGCGCCGGGCCGGGGCCGTGAATATCGGCGCAATACTCTCCGACTTCGCCAACGAGTCCGGGCCGGAGCGCTTTGCCGACGACCAGCTTGTGACGGTGGCCGGCATCGTGTCAAACCACCGCACGCGCACGACCAAAAACGGCTCGCTCATGAGCTATATCCAACTTGAGGACGACACGGGCAGCATGGAGCTGCTGGCCTTCCAGCGCGCGCTCGACGCAGGTGGCGGCTACGTCACGGATAATGCCGCCATCATCGTGCGCGGGCGCATCTCCGTGCGCGACGAGAAGGAGCCGCAGATAGTTGTGGACACCATACGGCCTATATCCGATACGGCGAACCCCGACGGCAGCTACGACAAGCCGCGCCGGCTCTGGGTGCGTCTGCCAAACCGCGATGCGAAGCTGATGCGGCGCATAGAGCTGCTGCAGGAGATGTTCCCGGGTCGCGAGCGCATGATAGTCTACTTCGCCGACACCGGGCGCAAATTCGGCGCCGACTGCGTGATAAAAGACAGCCTTGTGCGCGAGCTGGAAGAGCTGTTGGGGAAGGACAACGTGAAGGTGGTCTCCTCGTGAGATAAAGCCGGTCAAATGCGCGGTTTCGCGGGAATTTGATACCGGTGAAGGGGAAAAATGCTTGACAACCGCCGCCTGAAATGATACTATTTTGCCTACATGAGGGAGTAGTCTTCCTTGTACGGAGGCAAGTCAACACCGTGGAGCGGTCAACATGCACCGTTTCTGGCTTGCATTAAATGGCGAGACTCATGGATGGGCAAAGACCACATCCATGGGTCTTTTTGCTAATTTACTAAAAGGGTGGTATCAGCAAGTGAAGTACTATTGTGAGGATGCGGCCGCAGTTCTACAGGACGTCGGCAGCTCGGAAGGGGGCTTGACGAGCGACGAGGCCCGAATACGCCTGGAGCGTGACGGGCGCAACGAGCTCGAAGCCGAGAAGAAGGATTCGCTCATAAAGCGCTTCTTTGCGCAGATGGCGGACCCGATGATTATCATCCTTATCGTCGCCGCAGCCATAAGCGCCGTGACGAGCGCCTTCAACAATGAGGGGTTTGCGGATGTATTCATCATACTCTTTGTCGTAATAGTCAACGCAGTCCTCGGCGTCTACCAGGAGAACAAGGCCGAAAAGGCGATTGAGGCTTTGCAGGCCATGTCTGCCGCGACAAGCAGGGTGCTGCGCGACGGCAAGATTTGCGTCGTCCCCAGCGCCGAGCTCGTCGTGGGCGACATAGTCCACCTCGAGGCCGGCGACGCCGTCCCCGCCGACGGGCGCATCATCGAGAGCGCCAGCCTCCAGATAGAGGAGGCCGCGCTGACCGGCGAGAGCGTGCCGGTGTACAAATTCATCGATATCATCGACCTCAAGGACGCCGCCGACGTGCCGCTGGGCGACCGCAAAAACATGTGCTACATGGGCTCCACCGTAACCTACGGCCGCGGCACGATGGTCGTCACCGCCACCGGCATGGAGACCGAGATGGGCAAGATTGCCGACGCGCTCTCCCGCGCCGAACAGGGCCAGACGCCTCTGCAGATAAAGCTCAGCCAGCTGAGCAAGATACTCACCTGGCTCGTCCTCGGCATCTGCGTCGTTATCTTCGCCATGCAGATACTGCGCGCGGGCGGCTTCGGCTTTGAAGTCGTTCTCCACTCTTTCATGATTGCCGTCTCGTTGGCTGTCGCCGCAATTCCGGAGGGCCTGGTGGCCGTCGTTACCATTGTGCTCTCAATCGGCGTCACCAACATGTCCAAGCGCAACGCAATTATCCGCCGCCTGACCGCCGTCGAGACCCTCGGCTGCGCCCAGGTGATATGCTCGGACAAGACCGGCACCCTCACCCAGAACAAGATGACCGTCGTCGACCACTACGGCGACGACGAGAAGCTCCTCGCCACGGCCATGAGCCTGTGTTCCGACGCGGAGGAGGACGACACCGGCGCCGCCGTCGGCGAGCCCACCGAGTGCGCCCTCGTCAACTACGCGCACGGCCTCGGCCTGGGCAAGCCCGCCCTCAAGGCCGCAGAGCCGCGCGTGGGAGAGGCCCCCTTCGACTCCATGCGCAAGATGATGAGCACCGTCCATCAGACCGCGAGCGGCGTCGTGCAGTACACGAAGGGCGCGCCCGACGAGGTGCTCAAGCTCTGCACCAGCTATATTGAAAACGGCGAAGTAAAGCCCATGACCGACGCCAAGCGCGACGAGATCCTCGTCGCCAACAAGGCCATGGCCGACCGCGCGCTGCGCGTCCTGGCTA
>CAYXVA010000048.1:0-1559 GCA_964467975.1 uncultured Oscillospiraceae bacterium
CTACCAAGGCTTTGTTCTGGTTTTACTACCCACACTTAGTACAATAGAGCCATTTATATACGTGTTTATTGTATTTTACCACATAGATGATTAAATGAAAAGTCCCGAGCTCATCTCTTGACGCGCGCTGTCAAAAGCCTTACAATGTACGCCATACGCTGAAAAAAACGCCGCTCGGGGGCTGTACATTATGAGAAGTTCGAACTCTGGAAAAGGTTTCATATACTGTGCCGCGGGCGCTATAGGCTGGGGCCTCTCCGGCGTGTGCAGCCAGTATCTCTTTACGCACTACGCGCTCTCCTCCGCCTGGCTCACCGCCGTGCGCATGCTGCTCTCGGGTGTGATGCTCCTGGCAATTTCGTCCACCGGCGGGGCAAAGCGGCTCTTCGGCATCTTTCGCTCCCGGACAGACGTGCTCTGGCTGCTGGCCTATTCCCTGCTCGGGCTGCTGCTGTGCTCTTACACCTATCTCGCTGCAATAGAAAACTCTAATTCCGCTACGGCCACGGTACTTCAGAGCCTGAACGTGGTCATGATGGCGCTGCTTATGGCCGCCCGGCGCCGCACGGGCCTGAGTGCACGGCAAATACTCTCACTGCTTTTCGCCGTCGCGGGTGTGTTCCTCGTCGCGACGCATGGAGACCCCGGCGCGATGGTCATATCCGGCGCGGGTCTGGCCTTTGGCCTTATCTCGGCAGTGGGCGTACTGACGTACACGCTGCTCTCGCGGCCCATTTCGGCGTGTTGGGGCAACGCGCTCGTCACCGGCTGGGGCATGCTTATCGGCGGCGCAGTGTTTACGCTCGCGCAACACGCGTGGGTCATACCCGCCGGACTCGACATTACGGCTTTGGCGCTCATGGCCGTGATCATTCTCATCGGCACGGCGGGCAGCTACACCGTCTTTCTCCAGGGCATGAAGTACATCGGCCCCGAGAATGCCACGCTCATAGGCTGCCTGGAACCCGCAACCGCCACCGTGCTCTCTGCGCTGTGGCTCGGTACCAGCTTCGGCGCGGCGGAAATCGCCGGTTTTGCCTTCATACTGCTTACGGTGTTCCTTTCCGCGAGGGCTGAAAAGCGTGTCGGCGCCGCATGAAAGCGCCTCCCTGCCGGGAGGCGTTTTGCTCTTGACGGACGGGAAGTTTGGATTTATTATAGATAATGTCTAATTGTAAGCTGGGAGGCCAAACACTTGAAACGTAAAAAACGCAAGTCCAACGTCGCGCCGATATACATTTTCATCCTGGCGTGGCTGGTCTGCTCTCTGATATTTAAAATGTACACGATGGCCGGGCTGTTGGCGAGCATTTTCATCTCCGCCGCCGTCAGCATTGCGAGCGGATATCTGCTTTCCAGATACCTGAAAAGCAAAAAGCCCCAGGCGGAGCCTGAGCCTGTCGAGGAGCCGGAAAAACCCGCTCCCAAGCAGCCGGAGAAGCCTCTCGACCCTGAGGTGGCCGCCGTCGTCGAGGAGGGTCACATGGCCATCAACGAGATGGGCCGCCTCTACGGCTCCATTCAGAACACCGCCGTGTGTGAGCGCATAAACGAGCTCA
>CAYXVA010000048.1:1569-8001 GCA_964467975.1 uncultured Oscillospiraceae bacterium
ATCGGACAAGATTATCCAGGACGCCGTCGACGACCCGGCGGACGTGCCGCAGATTCGCAAATTCCTCGACTATTACCTGCCCACGACCATCAAGCTGCTCAACGCCTATGACCGCATGAGCGGCCAGGGCATCGAGGGCGAGAACCTCACAAAGAGCATGAACAGCATCGAGGAAATGCTCGACACCGCCATAGCCGCCTTCAAAAAGCAGCTCGACAGCCTGTTTGAGGACCAGGCGCTGGACATCGAGACGGATATCTCCGTCATGAACCGCATGCTCGAGCGCGAGGGCCTCACCGGTGACGACGGACAGGACACGATAATCAAGGCCGCGCGGGCCAATCAGGCGCAGGCACAGGAAAACTGACCTGAGAAAGGATTTGGACAAAATGGACGAAAATAAGGAGTTCATCCCTTCCCTCACCCTCGACCCCACTGCCGCCGCGACACAGGCCGCGCCGGATTTGACCTTTGAAGAGCCCACAGCGGAGGCCATAGCGCCCGTAAAGCAGGATGTCCCGCCTGAAAAGCTCGAGTTTGAGCGCCTCTCCCCCGCCGAGCAGGCCGCAGTGCGCGAGTTCGCCGGCCAGATAGACGTCACGAACAGCGAGCAGATTCTCAATTACGGCTCCGCCGCGCAGAAGAACATCGCCGACTTCTCCGGCGCCGCGCTCGGCAAGGTGCGCACAAAGGATTTGGGCGAGATAGGCGACGAGCTCAGCGACCTCGTCGTAGAGCTGCAGGGCCTCAACTTCGACGAGAGCGAGAAGAAGGGCTTCCTCGGCTTCTTTAAAAAGCAAAAGCAGAACATCGCCGCGCTCAAGGCGCAGTACGACAAGGCCGAGGACAACGTAGACAAGATAACCGCCGAGCTCGAAAAGCACGAAGTCACGCTGATGAAGGACATCGCGATGATGGACAAGATGTACGAGAAGAATCAGCAGTATTACAAAGAGCTGACCATGTACATCCTCGCCGGCAAGCTCAAGTGCAAGGAGCTGCGCGAGAAAGAGCTGCCCGAGCTCCAGGCAAAGGCCAAAGAGTCGGGCAAGGCCGAGGACGCACAGGCGGCCAACGACTTTGTGAACATGATAGGCCGCTTTGAAAAGAAGCTGCACGACCTCGAGCTCACGCGCATGATATCGATACAGATGGCGCCGCAGATACGCATGATACAGTCGAACGACTCCGTCATGGCGGAGAAGATACGCTCCTCGATTGTGAACACGATACCGCTCTGGAAGAGCCAGATGGTCATGGCGCTGACTCTACACCACTCTCAGCAGGCCATGGAGGCGCAGCGTGAAGTCACAGACGTGACGAACCGTCTGCTCCAGTCGAACGCCGAGAAACTGCACCAGGGCAGCGTTGAAATAGCCAAAGAGGCCGAACGCGGCATCGTCGACCTCGAAACCCTGCAAAAGACTAATCAGGAGCTCATAAGCACGCTCGAAGAGGTCCGCCAAATTCAGGCAGACGGCGCGGCCAAGCGCGCCGAGGCCGAGGTCGAGCTGGGCCGCATTGAGGGCGAACTGAAACAGAAGCTCCTTGAACTGAGAGGTTGATTACAGTAAATGAACTTTTTTAAGAAACCGGTAGTCGCAATTGTCCTGGCCGTCGTGCTCTGCTCCGGCATACTCATGATGAACACGCAGTCCAAGCTCGGTGAGGAGATAACCGCTGTTGAGGACGCGTTCTACACCAACGTCGACGGGCAGCGCAGCATATACACACGTCTCCAGGAAAAGCTCCAGGCCGCAAACGGCGTCTGGACGGTGCTCAACCGCTATGACTCCGACGCGGCGCAGGATCTTGCCGACGAGCGCAGCTATCTCCAGTGGGCCTGCGACAGCGCGAGCATAAACAGCATGTACTACGCAAACGAGGACCTCACCACGGCGTTCAACAGCGCTCTGCGTCTGCTTGACACCTACGAGCTCACCGACGGCGAAAAGGACGACGTCGCTAGCTACACCGAGACATTCAACGGCGCGCAGAAAATGATTGAGGAAAACACCTATAACAGCCAGGTGCTCGAGTTTATGCGCTCCACGTACAACAAGTTCCCCACAAGGGAGCTTGCCGAATTTGCTGGCGTATATCCGCCCGACACGTTCAGTTAATTGCCTATGAAAAGACTTTTTTCTGCGCTTGTGGCGCTGATATTGGCCTTTGCTCTTGTCTGCGGCGCACACGCCGACAGCGGCGCGCTGCAGCCGAGCGAGGACTTCTACGTAAACGACCAGGCCGGGACGCTCTCCGAGAGCACCAAAGAGCTCATTGACAACGCCTCCGGCCCGCTTGAACAGGAGTGTGACGGCGCGCAGATCGTTGTCGTCACCATCAACTACCTCCCAAGCGGCTATGACAGCGAGCAGTACGCCTGGCAGCTCTTCAACGACTGGGGCGTCGGCAGCGAGACCGCCAACAACGGTATGCTTCTGCTCCACGTCGTCATGGAGGACCGCGGCTGGCTCGCCGTCGGGCAGGGCCTTCTCAACCAGATAACCACCGACGAGATAAACGACATGCTCGACACGTACTTCTGGCCGCTCTCCGACGCGGGCGAGTACGATGAGGCGGTCGCGTCGCTCTTCCCGCACCTGATAGACGTCTATGAGGACATGTACGGCGTTGAGCTCTACGGCGGCACGTCTGACTCCCAGACAGGCACTAACCAGGGCATCATCGGCGACAGCGGCTACTACCCTGACTACGGTGACTACTACTACGACTACTACGAGCCGCACGTGACGCGCGGCATGTCTCTGACGGCTGTGATTCTCATCATCTTCGTCATTGCCATAGTCGTTATATTCATCGTCGGCGCTGTGAGCGGCTCGCGATACCGCCGCGGCTACGGCGGAGTGCCCATGTTCTTCTTCTGCGGCGGCAGAGCGAGAGGGCCCAGGCCCCCCAGAGGCCCGCGCCCGCCGCGCGGCCCCGGCCCCGGACCCGGACCCGGGCCAGGCGCCAGACCGCCCAGAAGCAGCGGCGGTTTCGGCGGGGGCGGCAGCTTTGGCGGAGGCGGAGGCTTCCGCGGCGGCGGCTCCGCTGGAGGCGGACGCGCCGGAGGCGGCGGAGGCCGCAGATAACGTATAAAGTTACACCCGGCAGCACCACGCTGCCGGGTGTGTTTATTTCGCTCAAAACCGTGCCGTGCGGCCCTCCAGAAAGTACGCCTCAATTTGTGTGCGCTCGGCCTTGCATGTGCCCTGTATCATGGCGCTCGAGCCGCCGCCTCGGCCGTCTATGGCGGCGTTTATAGCCTTGGCCTCGGCGCGCAGGTCCACGGTTTTGCTGCCTATGACGTACTTGTAGCCGCCGTTGCAGCCGCTGAACGCCGCACAGACGCCGCCGCAGCGCTCTACGCCCGCGTTGACCAGTTCTCGCAGCGTCACAGGGTCGAGATCCGGCTCAAAGAGGCAGAGGTTGCCGTCTGTCTCCGGCAGCGCGGCGGCCTTGAGCGACAAGATTTCGCGCTTGAGCCGGGTTATTTCGGCGTGCATTCCCTCGCTTTCGCGCTGTATACGCTCGACAGCCGCGTCCGTCTCAAGCCGCTTGGCAGAGAGCGCTGCGGAGACGCGGGCGTTTACCTGGTGCAGAGCCGCGTAGTCGCGATAGGCCGCCTCGCCGCACACGAGCGTGAGCCTGGTACCGCCGCGATGCCGCATGGCGTCCAAAACCTTGATGACGCCTATTTCCCCGGTGCTGCGCACGTGCGGCGCACAGCAGGCACACATGTCCACGCCGGGTATCTCCACTATGCGCACCCGGCCCGTCAGCTCCTTCTTGCTGCGGTACTCCATGTGCGCGAGCTCATCCGGCGCAGGCAAAAGCGAGCGCAGCGGCAAGTCCATCCACACGGCGCGGTTGGCCTCGAGCTCGCAGAGCACTATGTCGTCCGGCGAAAGCTCTACGGAGAAATCCAGCGTCATCGTGTCGGTTCCCATGTGGAAGCCCACGTTCTCACCGCCAAAGAGGCGGTGGACGGTGCCGGAAAAGATGTGCTCTCCCGAGTGGCCCTGCATGCGCGGGAAACGCAGCGCCCAGTCAACGCTCCCCTCGACCTCGCTCCCCGGTTCAAGCGGGGCGGCCAGCAGATGGTACACCGTCTCATCGATCTCGCGCATGCCTATTATCTTCTGCCCGGCGAGCGTACCCGAGTCGGCATCCTGTCCGCCGCCGCCTGGGAAAATTGCCGTGCGGTCGAGCACAACCGCGTAAGCTCCGTTCTCATATTCGCAGCTGACAACGCGGGCGGTAAATTCACGCACCTCGCCGTCGGCATAATAGAGTTTTTCGGTCATAGTTTCACCTTCTGTGGGGTATTTGTGAATATAATAATACCATATTTACGGTATGTTAACAACCGTTGGCTTGACGCTGAGTGTAAAAATATATTATAATTATTAACGTAATAAAGTGAACTGCGCAACAGAAGGGGGCAATCTATGCAGATAAAAACCATACTTGGAGAAAAGCTGCGCGAGTCGGTCGGCTCTGTCCTGCCGATAGCGCTGATCGTCGCGGTACTGTGCCTGTTTTTCGTACCGGTATCTACTGACCTGATGCTGGCGTTTGTCATAGCGGTTATATTGCTGATAGTCGGCATGGGCCTGTTTACTCTCGGCACCGAGGCGTCTATGACGCCTATAGGCAACTATCTCGGCTCGCGCATGACAAAGACCAAAAAGCTGGGGCTCATCATCATACTCAGCTTCATTCTCGGCATTGCCATAACTGTCGCCGAACCCGATTTGCAGGTGCTGGCCAACAACGTCCCGCACATCAATACCTATGTGCTTATGCTGACCGTCTCCGTAGGCGTCGGCTTTTTCCTTGTTGTCAGCATGCTGCGCATATTGCTGGGCATTGACCTCAAATGGCTGCTGATTGGCTTTTACATCATCGTCTTTGCAGTTGCAGCTTTTTCCGACCCGGACTTTCTCAGCGTCGCATTCGACTCCGGCGGCGTGACCACCGGCCCGATGACCGTGCCGTTCATAATGGCGCTGGGCGTCGGCGTCGCGTCCATACGAAGCGACAAGAACGCTGAGAGCGACTCGTTCGGCCTGGTCGGCCTGTGCTCTATCGGGCCCATACTCGCCGTGTTGATTCTCGGCTTTGTGTACGAAGGCGACACGAGTTCCATCGGAGCACAAACCGTTACATCCTACGCCAACACCGTCGAACTCGGCGTAAGCTACCTCGAGGCTATACCTCACTACATGCTTGAAGTGGCCATGGCCCTGGCCCCGATTGTAGCCATCTTCCTCATCTTCCAAGTGGTGTCCCTCAAACTGAGGCGCATGCCCTTTATGAAGATAGTAATAGGCATCATCTATACTTACGTAGGCCTGGTGCTTTTCCTGACCGGCGTCAACGTGGGCTTCTCCTCCCTCGGCACTCTGCTCGGACAGGAAATGGCCTCCAGCGCTTGGAAGTGGCTGCTTGTGCCGGTCGCCATGCTCATGGGCTGGTTCATAATCCGCGCCGAGCCCGCCGTACATGTCCTCAACAAGCAGGTCGAGGAGATGAGCGCGGGCGCTGTGAGCGAAAAGGCCATGGGCATCAGCCTCTCAGCGGCCATCGCGGTCGCAAACGGCCTCGCTCTGGTACGCGTACTCACCGGCATAAGCATTCTTTGGTTCCTCGTACCCGGCTATGTGGTAGCGCTGGTGCTGAGCTTCTTCGTACCCAAGATGTTTACCGCCATAGCCTTCGACTCCGGCGGCGTGGCCTCCGGGCCCATGACCGCCACGTTCATGCTGCCGCTCGCCATGGGCGCCACGGAAGCCGTCGGCGGCAACGTCATGACCGACGCCTTCGGACTTGTCGCCATGGTCGCCATGACGCCGCTGATAACCGTTCAGATTATGGGCGCAATTTACGCCGCCAAGGCCGGCAAAGAGAGCGCCAAGCGCGAGGCTATCGTCGAGGCCATCGAGGCCGCGGGCGACGACGTCATTGAACTCTGGGAGGTGGCAGGTTGATACTGGACATTATAGCTGCTATAGTCGACCGTGACCGCGCAAAGGTGACGGCGGAGCTTTTTGAAAGCTACAAGCTGCCCATGGTGCTCGCTATGCTTGCGCACGGCACCGCGTCGAGCGAGACGCTGGATCTCTATGGCCTCGAGGCCAAGGACAAGGCGCTGCTCATGACAGTTGCAAGCGGAGACATGACCCATCAGCTCATGCGCGCCGCCAAGCACAAGCTGTTCATAGACGTGCCCGGCAACGGCATAATGCTCGCCATGCCCATAAAAAGCGTTGGAGGAGGTAAAACCTTGGCATTCTTATCCGGCGGCGCTGCTCCCGACAATTCGGCGCCAGAAATGAAGTTTGACCACGAACTCATCATGGTCGTAATTAACGAGGGCCACACCGACCCGGTCATGGATGCGGCCCGTTCCGCCGGCGCGGCGGG
>CAYXVA010000049.1:0-7994 GCA_964467975.1 uncultured Oscillospiraceae bacterium
GCTCTGGCGGCAGAAGGCCGCGTTCTCCGACGCCGTCGGCCACTCGATGGTGGACGATATCAAGGAGTACGCCGAGGGCCTCTATACCGACAGCGAGTTCGAGCAAAAGCGTATGAAATACACCCACGCAAGGCCCTTCACCAAGGAGAGCCTGCTCTATCGAGAGATATTTGAGAAGTACTATCCCGGCCAGTCCGACATGGTCGTGGATTTCTGGATGCCCAACCGCTCCTGGCCCGGCTGCGATGTCGACGACCCGAGCGCCCGCGTCCTCGCCAACTACGGCGACAGCGGCGTTTAAAGCGGTATCTGCGGTTTGCACCCGCCGACAGCGCAAAAAACGCGCCCCACGGCGCGTCACATATGCAGCTTCCGGCGTGCAAAATATAGCTTTGCTCCTCCCTACTCTCTTTCTCTTCTGTGCCCGGTGCGGGGAATTATCCCCGTCACCGGGCAATCTTTTTCGCCGTCAATAGAGCAGCGCGGCCAGAAGCACAATTGCGAGTATGAACGCTCCCGTCAGCAGCCACGGCAGCGCGCGGCGGAAACCAGCGCGCCCACTTTTGAGCCGTACCGGCGTCTCCTCGGCTCCGGCGGCCTCCGCCGCCTGCCTGAGCAGCTCCTCCTCCGTCAGCGCGCTCTCGCCGCGCACGACGAATATCGCCTGCTCGAAGGGGCCTGAGTCGTCCTGTCTCACAATTACGACGCGCCGGGCCGTGCCGCGGATAACGCTTCGACGCTCGGTCTCGCGCGCGTTCATGGCCTGGCCTCCACTCTCACCGCGAGCACGGTCATGTCGTCGTTGCCACCGCCTTCGTCTATGGCGCGGCGCAGCACCTTCCGGGCCAGCGACTTCATATCGCACGCGTCCGAGCCGAGCAGCAGTTCCCTGAGCCAGGCGTCGTCCGTACCGGAAACCACGCCGTCCGAGGCAATCACCGCCACGCTGCCGGGCTTGAGGTGCATGTGCACCGTGTCCGGCTTTGAGCCGCAGCCGTCCTCCAGGCCGGGAGCCATGCTCTCGCAGTCTATCCGGCGCACGCTCTTGCCCGAGCAGACGTAGCTCGGCGCGGCGCCGTATTTGTAAAAGCTGGCTTCGCCCGTAAACAGGTCCACGCACATGAGATCCGCCGTTGCGAAGCCCCACGTGTCCTCGGAGCGCAGAAGCATGACCGAGTTGAGCACCTGCATGGCCACCGCGCCGTCTACGCCAGAGCGCAGAAAGCGCTCAAGTATGCCCACGGCCTCGCAGCTCTCCGCCGCCGCGTCGCCTCCCGTGCCCATGCCGTCGGAGAGGATAACGCACAGCATGCCGGAGTCCGTCTTGAAATACGTGCCGCGGTCGCCCGAGACGCTCTCTCCGGGCTTTTTCAGCGCCGCGACGCCCACGCTCGCGCACAGCGGTTCGGCCTCGAGCAGCGTGAGCCTCCCTTCGGCCTCATCAGGCGGCGTGCACAGCCTCACGCCAAGCACCGCCGAGAGCTTGTCCAGCCACGCCGCGTCGCGTGTTATGGCTTTCAGGTTGCCGGACTCTATTACCGCCCTCAGCCTGCCGCTGGAATCGCGGAACACCGCCGCGTCGGCCTCGATGTCCAAGCTGCGGAAATAGCGCAGCAGACGCCGCTCGGCCAGCGGGTCGGCCCCATTCAGGCTGCCAAGCTCCTTTGAGACCCGGGTCAATATCTCGGCAAACTCCCTGTACTGGCCCCAGGCCGCGGCGCGGCCAGAGCGCAGACGGGCGCTGTACTCGCGGCGATAGAGCTGCGCGCGCAGCTCCCCGTTCACAGCCGCGACGAAGGCGTTCAGGTTTATGCAGCGCTCGCGGAACCACTCGGGTATGTCCTCGGACTCGAGCCGCCCACGCTCCTGCATCGCCGCCGTGGCGCTGTTCATGGCGTCGAGCGTCTCCATGCTCCCGCTGACCCAGCACTCGCCGCGCCGGGCACATTTCACACAGGCTGCCCCCGCTGCGCGGTCAAACACCCGGGCAATGTCGTTGTCGTTTACAAACTCACAGCCGCGCTGCGCCACAGAGCACACGTCGAGGTACGCGCCGGCCAGGTTGGCCACGCGGCGCGAGGCGTAACGCCGCAGTCCGCTCTCGCCCACTCCCGGCGTCAGCGGCTGCACAAGCGCGCCTATCTGCGCGAGCAGACCCGACGGAAGGAGCATGAAGATAACGCTGGCCGCAAACGCCTCGAACAGAGGCGACATGGGCTCGAGCTGCGCTCCGGAGCAGAACACCGCCAGTGCGTCGGACACCACGAAAACCGCCAGAAACGCCAGCCGCCCGAACCGCGCAAACGTCCCCGCGCACAGCGCCGCGAAGGCCCAGGCCATAGTGTACAGGCCAGCCGTCCCGGCTGAGGCGTCCATCGCAAGGCCAAAGGCCGTGCCTATCGCCGCCCCGGCGAAGGCCCCGCCCTTGAGCGCGGCCGTCATGATGAGCAGCAGCGCCAATATGCGCCCCACGCTCAGCACGCCCATAATCTCTATACGCGTCAGGCTGAGCAGGACACAGGCCGCGAGCACCGCCGCCGAGGCGTCGTGCCGCTTCTCCTCCAGCTCCGTCTGCGCGCCCTTGGGCTTCGCCGCCTCGCGGAAGAAATACGCTGCACCCGCGCCCAGCACGCTCTCAGCCGCCATGCCGGGCAGCGCCTCCACTATGTCCGCGCCCGACGCAATGCAGCTGAGCGCGCCCGTCGCCGCAAGCACCGCGAAGGTGATAAGCGGCCTCGCCCACGGCGAGCGCTCCCACCGCGCATCCTGGAATATGAACAAGAGCGTAAACACCGCGACACACCCCGCCGCGTAGCGTATTCCCCACTCGAGCCCGCCGGTTACCAGATAACCGAGGCAGGCCCCCGCCAGCGCCGCGGCCCCCTTCAGGCCCACAGGCGAGGCCGCGACCGCCGCCGCCCCAAACGGCGCCGCGCCGCTGGCAAGCCGGCCCGCCGACAGCAGAAACCCCGCGAGGAAATGCACCCCCGCTATGGCTATCGCACCCGTGCGGACGCCCTCATCGCCCCCGCTATGTACCCTGTCCTTTACTGACATACGCTTATCCTCCGTACCGAAAGAGTTTACATAAATTATAGTTTCATCTCTTATGAAAACTCTGTCACTCGGCGCTGTAGTTTCTTAACACTTTCCGGGGAAAAGCGGCAAGCGGCGAAAAAAGGAGACGGCGCCGCCGGTCAGGCGGGCCGTCTCCCGGGAAAAGTTCTTCAAATTACGATATCTTCGCCTATTTTGTACACATCTCCGGCTCCAACGGTTAGAATAATGTCGCCGGGGCGTGCGGTTGCGCGAAGGCTGTTCTCAATCTCTTCAAAGCTGTCGAAGAAGAGGCTGCCCGGGATGTGCTTAGCGAGGTCGGCCGAAGAGATGCCGTAGGTGTTGGTCTCGCGCGCGGCGTAAATCTCGGCGAGGTAGGTCACATCCGGCCTGCGCAGCTGCGTCACGAAGTCCTCGAAAAGCGCCGCGGTGCGTGAATAGGTGTGAGGCTGGAATACGAGTATCGTGCGCTTGTAGCCGAGCGGCTCCACAGCGTCGAGCAGGGCCTTGAGCTCGCCCGGGTGGTGGGCATAGTCGTCATAGACGTCCGCGCCGTTGTACTTGCCCTTGAACTCGAAGCGCCTGCCCGCGCCGTTGAAGCCCGCGAGGCCGTACTTGACGGCGTTGGGCCGCACGCCGAGGCAGATACACGCCGCCGTGGCCGCGAGGGCGTTTTTCACGTTGTGTATGCCGGGTATGTGCAGCGTAACGTCCGTGAAAAAGCGGCCGTGGCAGTATATGTCGAACTCGCTGTTGGCCCCCACACTGCGGATATTGCGCGCATAGACATCGGCCTTGTCGGTGAGTCCGAAGGTGACGAGCTCGCGGCCCAGAGGTTCGAGCGTCTCCATAGTGTTGCGGTCGTCGAGGTTTGCGACTATCTTGCCGTTCGGCGGTACCTTGGCCGCGAACTTGCGGAAGGCGTCCTCCACGTCGGCGAGGTCGGTGAAGTAGTCGAGGTGGTCGGCCTCTATGTCGAGGATGACGGCGATTGTCGGGTGGAAGGCGAGGAATGAGTCGTGATACTCACAGCTCTCAAGTATTATCGTGTCCCCGCCGCCGACGCGGTGCCCGGCGTGGAGCAACGGCAGCGTGCCGCCTATCATTACGGTCGGGTCGCGTTCCGCCGCCATGAGTATGTGCGTGCACATGCTGGTTGTCGTCGTCTTGCCGTGCGTACCGGCGATGCACAGGGCGTTTTCATAGTCGCACATGATAGCGCCCCAGGCCTCCGCGCGCTCGAAAACGGGGATGCCGCGCGCCCTTGCCTCGACAATTTCGCTGTTGTCGTCACGGACCGCGGCCGTGCGCACGACGAACTGGATATCCGGCGCGACGTTCATAGCCGAGTGGCCTATCTTGACCTCTATGCCGAGCGAGCGCAGATGCTGGGTCTTTTCGCTTTCAGCCATGTCCGAGCCGTCAATTACGAGGCCCATGCCCGCCAACACTTCGGCCAGCGGGGCCATGCTCACTCCGCCGACGCCAATGAGATGCCCGCGCATTCCGGGCTTGAGATAATCCTGAAAATCTGCCATAATAGCTCCTGTCCAAGTGGATCGAATACGTGCCTTGCAAATGAACACTTTAACGATTATAATACATTATGCGTCGTAAAACAAGCGTTAAAACGAGGTGAACCGCAATTCTGCCGCCGAAATATGTAACAGATATCCTAAATTCCCTGGAAGCCGGCGGCTTTGAGGCCCGACTCGTCGGCGGCTGCGTGCGCGACACGCTACTGCACCGCCGCCCTAACGACTGGGACGTCACAACCAGCGCCTCGCCGGCGGACGTCATGCGCACCTTCAAGCGCACCGTGCCCACCGGCATAAAGCACGGCACCGTCACTGTCATAATACGCTCCCGCGCCGTCGAGGTCACAACCTACCGCGTCGAGGGCGCGTACAGTGACCACCGACGGCCGGACAGCGTGCGCTTCACCCCAAGCCTCGCCGAGGACCTCGCCCGGCGCGACTTCACCGTCAACGCCATGGCCATGGACGCCTCCGGCGCCGTCACCGACCTCTTCGGAGGCCGCGAGGACCTGGAGCGGCGCGTGATACGCTGCGTCGGCAACGCCCGTGCGCGCTTTACCGAGGACGCGCTGCGGATGCTGCGCGCCGTGCGTTTCGCCGCCAAGCTGGGCTTTGAAATAGAGCCGGCCACGCTCGAGTCCATTGCCGAGTGCGCCGGCCTCGCCGCGTCGCTCTCCGCCGAGCGCGTGGCCGGGGAAATACGCGGCATACTCGCCTCGCCGAGGCCGGACCTGGTCTGGGAACTCGTTGACTACGGGCTGCTGGACAATTACCTCCGGGCGGGCGACGGCAGACGTGAGAGCCTCGGCGCGCTCCCTCAATACGCCCGCTGGGCGCACTGGTGCGCGGCGCTGGAAAGCGGCGGCAATATTATGTCAACCGAGCGCTTTCTCCGCTCGCTCCGTCTCGACAACCGCACTGTCAAGACCGTGAGCGCCGCGGCGGAGATATTGAAAACCGGCTCGCGCGACTACAAACGCCTGCTGCGCCGCCATGGCCGCGACGCCGTGCTGGCCGCCTACCCCAAAAGCCGCAAGCTGCGCGAGATCCTGCGCTCGGGCGAGTGCTGGTCTCTGGACACGCTCGCGATAAGGGGCGCTGATGTGGCCGCACTTGGCCTTTCTGGACGCGAGCTGGGCGAAAAGCTGCAAAGCGCGCTCGACTACGTTATAGAGCGCCCGGAGTGCAATCAGCGAGAATTATTATGTAAACTAATTGTGGAAGGAAAGATGTGAATGACCGAGCTTGAAAAGTTGCGTGCGGAGTGCCTGGAGTGCCGTCGCTGCCAGCTGTGCGAGACGCGCACGAATGTGGTGTTCGGCGTAGGTCCCGAGAACGCGAAGGTGATGTTCATCGGCGAGGGTCCCGGCGAGAACGAGGATTTGCAGGGCGAACCGTTCGTAGGCCGCGCCGGGAAGCTGCTCGACGACATGCTCGAGCTGATTGACCTCGACCGCACCATGGTGTACATAGCCAACATGGTAAAGTGCCGCCCGCCCAAAAACCGCGACCCGCTGCCCGAAGAACAGCTCGCCTGCTTCGTCTGGCTCAACCGGCAGATAGAGCTGATAAATCCGGCTTTAATTATCTGCCTCGGCCGCATCGCCGCCATGCGCTTTATCCGGCCGGACTTCAAAATCACTAAGGAACACGGCCATTGGTTTGAAAAGGACGGCCGCCAGGTCATGGCGCTCTATCACCCCGCCGCGCTGCTTCGGGACCCGAACAAGCGCCCTGAGACCTTCGACGACCTGAAGAAAATCCAAGCTGCTATACGCGAGCTTGAAAGCTGACGCCCCGCTCACACTTTAATCCAGAAAGGACTTAGCCCCACTTATGGTCGAATTCCATAGAGTCACAATCACCGACAAGCCCTTTGTAGACAAGTTCGTCGCCGCCGAGAACTCCCGCAGCGCCGATTTCAACTTTGGCAACATTTACCTTTGGGACACGGCCTACCGCCAGTTCCTCACAAGCGTGGACGGACGGCTGCTCACGAAGCTCAAATATGAGGATCTTCCCTTCTTCGCCTTCCCTATCGGCAGCGGCGACGTGCGCCCGGCCATAGAGGCCATGAGGGAGTTTAGCGCCGCGAAGGGCTACGCCCTGAGAATACGCGGCGCGACGGACGAGCACCGCGAGCTGCTCGAGGGCGCCTACCCCGGCGTGTTCACATACATCGAGGACCGCGACTGCTTCGACTACGTCTACCTCGCCGAAAAGCTCGCCAGCTTCGCCGGCAAAAAGCTCCACGGCAAGCGCAATTTCTGTAACCGCTTTGAAAAGGAGCACTCCTGGACGTTCAAGCGGCTCACGCGCGAGCTCTTTCCGGTCTGCATGGAGATGCTCGGCTTCTGGCAGCGCGAGTTCGACGTCCCGCCCGACGGGCTGGAGGAGGAACACGGGGCGATAATCCGCGCGCTCATGCGCTGGGATACGCTGGGCCTGGAGGGCGGCGTGCTCTTTGCCGACGACAGGTGCATGGGCTTTACCGTGGGCGAGAAGATAAGCTCGGACACGTTCGACGTCCACTTTGAGAAGGCGTATGCGGACATACCCGGCGCGTACCCGATGGTCTGCCGCGAATTTGCCCGGCAGATACTCTCCGACCACCCCGAGATAGTCTACCTCAACCGCGAGGACGACATGGGCCACGAAAACCTCCGCTCGGCTAAGCTCGAATACCACCCGGAATTTTTGCTGCGAAAGTACAAGGTGAAGTACAATGGATGATTACACGTTCAGGCATGCAAAAAATGGCGATCGCGAAGATATAGTTGAACTCTGGCAGCGCATCTTTGGTGACAGCCGCGAGTTCATAGACAAGTTTCTCTCAACTATGACCACTCCCGGCGAAGTGTATGTTGCGGAGCATAATGGCAAAGTTGTATCAATGGGCTTCCTGCTTCTTGGGCCGAAAGCAAAAGAATACGCCTGCGCCTATATTTACGCCATGGCAACATACGAAGAGCACAGGGGCCAAGGTCTGGCGAGCCATATAGCGCAAAAGTTAAAATCTCTCGCCTATCTTCGGGGCATAGACATTGTCGCCACTCTGCCCGCAAATGACGGCCTAATCAACTGGTATGCAGACCGTCTGCAAATGTGCAAAGTATTCAAGAAAGGTGGAGAAGGCGTTCGTTTTCCGCCCTTATGGCAAAGTTTTTCAGCGTACTGCGGTGAGCATGACCCGACCACGCCCGACATGCTGCTGGCTTGCTCGAAAAAAATGAGCGTACTGTGCGACGTCCACGGCCTCGGCTGGGAGTGCACGTTCGACTGAAAAAAGGACCGCCACCGGCGGTCCTTTCAGTCTGTCGAAAAAGGCCATCTTTCGCTGGGCTTTTTCGCATATATGCGGTAAAATAGATTGGGAGATGAAAAATGCTGGAACGCGGG
>CAYXVA010000050.1:0-7972 GCA_964467975.1 uncultured Oscillospiraceae bacterium
ACGTAGGCGTTTTCCGCCTTGATGGAGATGAACTGCACGTCCCAGCCCAGACGCTGGCACACGGCGCGCGCGAGCTCCACGTCGAAGCCGGCAAACTCGTCGCCGTTGAGATAGCTGAGCGGATAGGCGTCGGGGTCGGCGCCGACGAGCAGCGTGCGCTGCGGTATGCCCTGGAACTGGCTGAGGGCGCCGGAGCGGGAGACAAAGTAGGTGTTATTCTCAATGAACCAGGAGCTCGCGAGGCCCCTTATAGTGCCGTCGGCGGCCAGCTCCTGCAGCGCGGCCTCGACGTAATAGCGCACATAGTCGTCGTTGCGGAAGCCTATGGCGTAGCTCTGCTCGCCCAGCGTCTCCACAATGCGGTAGCTGCCGACAATTTGGCCGCACGCGGCCAGGGGGAGCATGACGCAGAGTACGAGCGCAATCGCGAGCGCTCTCTTCGCTAGCTTCAAAAACGGCACCCCTTTCGCAAAATTGCGCGTGTCAAGCCGTGACACGCGCAATAATGATACGTTAATTCGCCCTAATATTCAATAGCAAATTTGTAAAAAATACTGTTTTTACTCGCCCTTATTTCCCGTAACTGCTCAGGAATTTCCGCGTGCGCTCCATCTGCGGCGCGGATATCACCTCCGGGCCGCCCTGCTCGACGATAAACCCCTCGTCCATGAATATGACGCGGTCGGACACGTCGCGCGCGAAACTCATCTCGTGCGTGACTATTATCATCGTCGTGTGCTGCTCGGCCAGCGAGCGTATGACGCGCAGCACTTCGCCGGTGAGCTCGGGGTCGAGCGCGCTCGTCGGCTCGTCGAAGCAGAGTATGTCCGGGCGCATCTCGAGCGCGCGGGCAATCGCGACGCGCTGCTGCTGCCCGCCGGAGAGCTGGTGCGGATAGTGCCCGGCGCGGTCGGTGAGTCCCATCGCGGCGAGCAGTTCGCGGCCCTCGGCCTCGATAGCGGCGTTTATCTCTTTTTTGTTCTGCTTGTAGTCGGCGCGCTCCTTCGCGAGCAACTGCGGCGCGAGCGTGACGTTCTGCAGCGCCGTGTACTGCGGGAAGAGGTTGAAGCTCTGGAACACCAGCCCGAAATGCAGCCGCTTCTTGCGCACGTCGTTTTCGCGCCGCGTGGCGGGATCGGCCGCGTCGAAGAGCACCTCGCCGTTTACGCTTATGCTGCCGCCGTCCGGCGTCTCGAGGAAGTTGAGGCAGCGCAAGAGCGTCGTCTTACCCGAGCCGGAGGAGCCGATAATGCTCAGCGCCTGGCCCTGCTCCAGGGTGAAGCTTATGTCGTTTAAGACCTTAGTCTTGTCGAAGTGTTTTTCAAGGTTCTTTACTTCAAGTACCGGCATGAGCCCACCCCCTTATCTGAAGAATTCGAGCTTCCGCTCGAGAGCGCCGAGCAGGAGCGTGACCACGCCGGTGAATACCAGGTAGTAGACCGCCGTGAAGAACAGAGGCCACATGAGGCCGCTTATGCCGCCGGCTCCGCCCTTCATGAAGCTCTCGCCCATCCAGATGACCTCCTGCAGCGATATGACGCGTGCGAGCGAGGTATCCTTGACGAGCGTGATTATCTCGTTGGACATAGGCGGGACGATACGCTTTATCATCTGCAAGAGCGTGACCTTGAAGAAAATCTGGCCCTTTGTCATGCCAAGCACCTGTCCGGCCTCCTGCTGGCCCACGGGCACGCCCTGTATGCCGCCGCGGTAGATCTCGGAGAAGTAACAGGCGTAGTTGATGATGAACGCCACGCAGGCCGCGGTAAAGCGCCCGCTGCTGCTCGGCCAGTTGAACCACTTCATGAGGCCCGGGCCGTAGAATATTATGATAAGCTGCAGCACGAGTGGCGTGCCCCGCACGACCCAGACCACCAGACGGCAGATGAGCGAAACCGGCCTGAACCAGGCAAACCGCTTTGCGCTCCTCTCGAGCTTCTTAGCACTGCGTGTCAGGGCCTCGGCCTCGGCCGGGGCGCAGTTTTCCCGCTGCCTGAGCATCTGCTGGCTCTTGGCCATCTTCTTGCGCGCCAGGAAGCCGAAAGGGGCCCAGCGGTTCATGGAGCCGAGGGAAATTATAAGGCCCAGCGGCACAGCGCCCAGCAGAGTTATGCAAAAGAGCTCAAGCGTTACGACAAAACCGCTGTTGAGCGAGTTCAACACGGTCTGCGTGGTCTGTGAGCTGAAAAACTCGATCATCAAACTACGTCCTCTCTGTCTTTGTGGTAAGGGGTGTCGACATTATATCGCGTTCAAAGGCAGAGAGCAACACCTGCTCTCTGCCTTTGTATATCAGGTTCCGCGTTCTGCAAAAACTCAGTCGAGGATGACGGCGTCCTGCAGACCGTATGTAGTGGCGACCTCAAGCACGGTGCCGTCGGCGACTTTGTCGGCCCAGAAGGCGTTGAATTCGTCGACGAGCTCGCTGCCCTGACGGAAGCCGACGCCGTACTGCTCGCTCTCCAGACCCTGGGCGTCGTTGAGATTGAGGCTGTAGGCGAGGTCGGCGTAGCTGGTGCCCTCGCCGGTCATAGCCGCGGCCATGAGCACGTCGATGACGGCGCAGTCACTGGTGCCGGCCGCAACCTCCATGAGGGTGTTGGCCTGGGACTGGACGGGAACCGTGTTGGCGCCGAGCGCGAGCGCGGCGTCCTCGCCGGCGGAGCCGGACTCGACGGCGACGTTCAGGCCCTCAAGGCTGGTAAGGCCCTCGAAATCAGCGGCGTTGGCGGCGGGGTAGACGAGCACCTGGTAGTTGGTGCAGTACGGGGTGCCGATGCTCATGGTGGAAGCGACCTCGTCGGTGATGGTCATGCCGTTCCAGACCACGTCTATCTGACGGCTGTTGAGCTCTTGAACCTTGTAGTCCCAAGTTATCTCCTGGAACTGGATTCCAACGCCCAGATACTCGGCAAAGGCCTTGGCGAGGTCGGCGTCAAAGCCTATCCACTCGCCGTTTTCGTCCTGGTAGTCCATGGGCTCAAAGTTGGTGATGCCGACTATAAGCGTGCCCTTGTCCTGGACGTAGGCGAGGTCGCTCTCGGAGGTGTCGTCGGGCGCCGCGCTCTCGGCGGTGTCGGAGGGTTCCGAGCTGGGCGTGTCGGTGGCGGTGGTGCCGGCATCGCCGCAGGCGGCGAGGGCGAACACCATGACGAGCGCAAGCATAAGTGCAAGCAGTTTCTTCATTTTCATTAAGTCCCCTTTGTTTTGGCTTACGGTGCCGTATTAGAAATACGACGTGCTAATATAGTATCACATTATCGAAATAAAGCAAGACTTTTTTTCAAACTCCAGCAAGAAATTTTGCGTGAGCTTGATTTGAAGGGGCTTGTGACGTATAATCTCGGTATGAAAATTTACGACGCGGGACAATGCGACATAGTAGTAATAGGCGCGGGGCACGCCGGTATCGAGGCCGCGCTCGCCGCGGCGCGGCTGGGCTGCTCCACCGTGTGCTTCGCCATAAACCTCGACAGCGTGGGCAACATGCCCTGCAACCCCGCCATAGGCGGCACGGGCAAGGGGCACCTCGTGCGCGAGCTCGACGCGCTCGGCGGCGAGATGGCGAAGGCGGCGGACTTATCGTGCATCCAGTACCGGATGCTCAACCGGGGCAAGGGCCCCGCCGTGTACTCCCTGCGCGCGCAGGCCGACCGGCGGCGCTACCAGGAGGTCATGAAGGAGACGCTCGAGCGGCAGGAGAATCTGCGGCTTATCCAGGCCGAGGCCGTCGAGATAGGCGTTGAAAACGGCGCAGTGAGCTCCGTCACGACGGCCACGGGCGCGCGCTGGCGCTGCCGCGCTGTTATAATCTGCTCGGGCACGTATCTGAAGGGCCGAACTATTGTCGGCGAGGTGCTGCGCGACTCGGGGCCGGACGGCCTCGCGGCTAGCATTGCGCTCTCGGAGAGCCTCAAGGCCTTGGGCGTGCCGCTCCGCCGCTTCAAGACGGGCACGCCGCCGCGCGTGAACGCGCGCAGCGTGGACTTTGACAAGATGGAGGTGCAGGAGGGCGACCATGAGCCCGAGCCGTTCTCGTTTTCAACGGAACACGCGGTGCAAAACCGCGCGAAGTGCTACCTCACCTACACCAACGAGCGCACGCACGAGATAATCCGAGCAATCCTCGACCGAAGCCCGCTCTACTCCGGTGTGATAACCGGCACCGGGCCGCGCTACTGCCCGAGCATAGAGACGAAGGTCATGACCTTCCCGGACAAGCCGCGCCACCAGCTCTTCATCGAGCCGATGGGCCTGGGTACGCTCGAGCTCTACGTGCAGGGCTTCTCGAGCTCCATGCCAGAGGAGGTGCAGGTCGAGATGCTGCACACGATACCCGGCCTCGAGCACGCGGAGATAACCCGGGCGGCCTACGCCATAGAGTACGACTGCGTCGACCCGCTCGCGCTCCGACCCACGCTTGAGTTCAAGGCCATACCCGGCCTCTACGGCGCGGGGCAATTCAACGGATCAAGCGGCTACGAGGAAGCCGCCGTGCAAGGCTTCATGGCCGGCGTGAACGCCGCGCTGAAAATACAGGGGAAGGCGCCCTTCGTGCTCAGGCGCAGCGAGGCGTACATAGGCGCGCTGATAGACGACCTCGTGACGCGAGGCACGAACGAGCCGTACCGGATGATGACCTCGCGCAGCGAGTACCGCCTTCTGCTCCGGCAGGACAACGCCGACGAGCGCCTGACCAAATACGGCCACGCGCTGGGGCTCGTGAGCGACGCGCAGTACGAGGCGGTCAAGGCCAAGTACGCCGCCGTGGACGCGGAGATGGCGCGGCTCGAGAACACGCATATAGCGCCCACTGCGGAGCTTGCCGAAGCCCTCACGGCGCTCGGCACCACGCCTACCACAAGCGGCGTGAGCCTCGCGTCGCTCATACGCCGCCCGCGCGTGGGATACGAAAATCTGCGTGATTTTGACGCAAACCGCCCGGTTTTGCCGAAAAGTGTGGTAGAACAGGTGGAAATAAGGCTAAAGTATGAGGGCTATATAAAGCGGCAGCTCAAGCAGGTGGAGGACTTCTCGCGCATGGAGGACATGGCGCTCCCGGCGGATCTGGATTACGCCGACGTCCCCGGGCTGCGCACAGAGGCGAGGCAGAAGCTCGCCGCCGTGCGCCCCGAGAGTTTCGGCCGCGCGGGGCGCATTTCCGGAGTCTCGCCCGCCGACATGGCCGCGCTCGCGATGTACCTGGGGAGGCGGAGACGATGAGGCCGCGCATAGTGCTGGGCTTCTCCGGCGGCGTGGACAGCGCCGTGACGGCGAGGCTCTTGACGATGCAGGGCTGGGACGTGCGCTGCGTCTACCTTGAGACCGGCTCCGGCGAGGGCGAGTACGCGCGCGAGAGCGCGGCAAATATGGGCCTCCCGTTCGAAGAAATCGACGCGCGCGCAGCGCTCGAGCGCGAGGTCTGCGCGCCGTTCGAGAGAGCATATCTCGCGGGCGCGACGCCGAGCCCGTGCGTACTGTGCAACCGGCGCGTAAAGCTCAAGCTCCTCTGCGAGGCGGCGGACGCGCTCGGCATAGAGCGCATCGCCACGGGGCACTACGCCGCGGCGCGCGCGGGTGCGCTCTTCCGCGGAAGGCCGGAGAACGACCAGAGCTACATGCTCTGCCTCGTGACGCGCTCTCAGGCGCGGCGGCTCGTGCTCCCGCTCGGCGGGTATGTAAAGCGCGAGGTGCGCGCTCTGGCGGCACGCTTCGGGCTCATGCAGGCCGAAAAGCCCGACAGCATGGAGATCTGCTTCATAAAGGACGGCGGCTTTGCCGAGTGGATAGAGCAGCGCGGGCGTGCGCCGGGCGAGGGCGCGCTCATATATAACGGCGAGCGCGTCGGCACGCACGGCGGCGTCCACCGCTACACGCTCGGGCAGCGGCGCGGCCTCGGCTTTGCGGCGGGCAGGCGCGTGTTTGTGAGCGAAATACGCCCCGAGACGAACGAGGTCGTCCTCTCCGACGGCGACGGGCTCTATATGACGCGTATCAAAACCGGCGAGGCCAATTGGCTGATAACCCCGCCGCGCGGCGAATTCAAGTGCCTCGTCCGCGTGCGCCATTCGCGGGATTTGACTCCCGCCACGGCGCGCTCAACGCCCTCCGGCGCGCTCGAGATAGCGTTTGACAAGCCTGTGCGCGCCCCTGCGCCGGGCCAGGCCGCGGCGCTCTATGCGGGCGAAATGCTGATAGCCGGCGGGATAATCGAATAGCGGCAAGCAAAGACGGCTGGCTTCAGCGACTGCCGTCTTTGTTTATGAAATTGTCCGGGCGGTAGTCATACTTCCGAATCGGCGCACATATAATAACTGTATGCTGTTTCTTTCGGAGGTGACTGAGATGGATCGGGACATCGACGATCTTATATTTGGCAGCGTCGGCGCCCAGGAGAGCGACCGGTAAGGTAACGGAAGGGCCGGCCCATTTGGGCCGGCCCTTGTGCGTTCAGCGCTCCCAGGGCTCGCGGTAGTCGTCGTCGCGAGGGCGATAGCGGCGCTCGTACTCATGCCCGTAGTGCCCGCCCGGGTCGTGCCGGGAATCCATGCCTGTGACGGCGAGGTAGAAGCCGGCGCGGGTGGTCTCAATGTAGGGCGTGACGTAGACGCTGACGGCGAGACCCGCGATAGGTATCGCGGTCAGCAAAAGCCAGCCGAGGAAGGAGAGGTCGAGCACGAAGAGCTCCAGCTTTCTCCCGCGCATGAGCCGCTTGCTCTCGCGGATGCAGTCCATGACGCCCATGTCCGAGTGGTCGAGCAGCAGATAGACAGCAAGCCGGTAGCGGTAAGCCGCGACAAAGCCCGGAATGATGAACAGCAGTGCCCACAGGAAGATGAATATGCCCTCAACGATGTACAGCAGGATTATACGCAGGAAATGCGCGAACCCGTCGAAGAGGTTGCCTATGGAGCTCGCCGCGCGCTTCGCGACGTTCAGGGCGAAAATCACCATGCCCGCGTCGAGCATCATGTCGGCTATCTGGAGCAAAAAGTCTATCAGCGCCGCGAAGGGCCGCTCATAGAACTGCCAGAGGAAGCCGGTGTTTACCTCCACGTGTACGTTGTAGTTGCCGTAGTCAATGACGTAATATACCGCGGGTTCCGGCAGTATACGGCTCGAGAGCTCCGAGATTATGAAGCAAACGGCGATGTACACCAGCGCGGTGACGTACGGGTTTGCCTTGGATTGTCGCATGCAGGCCTTCGCCTCGGCCTTGAGCGCGGCGCGGTTAAACCACATGTGAAATTCCCCATTTCCCGCCGCAAAGAGCGGCGCACTATTATTATATCAGATGTACGGGCTGTATAACAACGCCTTTTTGCAGCTTACCTACCGGCATCTCTTCAAGCGCCTCCGGCAGCGCATCGCCCTCGTACGCCGCCGCCGCGGCGGCGCAGCCGGGGATGCCGCCGTACAGCCGGCACACGACGCCCTCAAACGGCGGCACGATCAGCTCCCCCTCGCGCCGGAAGGGCATGGAGCGCAGTTCGCCCTCTCCGGTGAGCTTGTATACGGCCTCGCGCAGGCACCAGAGCTCGTGGAGCGTGAAATCCTTCCTCTCCCGCTCGCTCATGAGCCTCTCGGCGAAGGGGGCGTCCTTTTCGCTTATGAGCTGTACGTCGGCGCCGACCTCGCGCTTGGAGAGCGCGCAGAGCACATACCCGCGCGTGTGGCTGAGCGAAAAGCGCACGCCGCCCAGCGCCGGGAAGTACGGCTTGCCTTTGGCGCTCACTCCGATTTCCGGCAGCGAATCGAGCGCGAAAACGCCCTTGAGCGCATACATAAGCAGAGACCACGCCGCCGCGCTCCCGGCGCTTTTGCCCCGGCCCGGGGCGATGGCGCGCGCCGGGTCGAAGCCGCGCATGGCGGCAAAGTAAATGTGCACGGCCCATCTCTCCTTTCAATAGTGCATTTTTTAGGCGTTTGCGAAACGCCAAAACCCGCATAAATACGGGATTCTTTTTTTACA
>CAYXVA010000051.1:0-4107 GCA_964467975.1 uncultured Oscillospiraceae bacterium
CGTCTTGGGCGCTTTGACTACGCGCGTCAGGCGCTCGCGCATCGAGCGCGTTCCGCCGGACACAGTCGGTGAGGCGTTTAGCATGCTCACGCGCCTTCCGGTGCGGTCGAGCAGGTCGACAAGCGCCGTGCCGTAGTCTATCCGCCGCCCGTCGCCGAGCGCCCTCACGCAGCTCTCGTCGCAGGCGAGTTCCGCGTCGCGCCGCGACAGGTGCGCCGCCAGCCACACGAAGGGGTCGAACCAGTATACGCACAGCAGTATGCAGCGCAAGAGCGCCCAGATGTGGTCGCCGTGCCTGTAGTGTGTCTGCTCGTGCAGCACCGCCATGCTCGTGCGCTCTTGATTCTCAAGGGCGGCGGGCGTCAGGTATATCGCCGGTCTGAACACGCCGTGCAGGCATGGCGAGGGCAGCTCGCAGACGAGGTACACCGGCAGCTTTGCATCGGGTATCTCTATGCGCCTTCTCGCGCCGCGGAGCCTGAAATACAGCGCCCCATTCACGATAAGGATGTACGTCGCGCACACGCACGAGCCAGCGAGCCAGACCACGGGCAAAAGCGCCTCCCAGTCAATGTCAAAGCCCGAGCTCACAGGCTCTCGCACGCTCTGCGTCACTGAGTGCACGGTCTCGCCGTTTACTTGCACATTGCTCGTACTCGGCGCGGGATTGACGGCCGGCTCCGGGTCGTTTACAACGGCCGCCGGAACACGGACGTCGCTCATGCCGCCGATGACATACGCGGCCTCCGGCGCGGCGTTCATCACGCTCACAGGGCTCGGCACAAGCGAAAACGGCAGGAGGAGCCGCAGCGCCGCAATCAGCCAGAGCGCGTAGATGAGTCTCGCGCTGACGCGCCGGCGCAGCAGGGCTCGCACTAGCGCTATGGCCAGTATGAGCACGCTTGAAGTTATAAGCAGCTCTGTCATGGCTCTCCCTCCCTCGCCCTGTCGAGTATGGCGCGCAGCTCGTCAATTTCGCTCGCCGTGAATTCCCCGCCTTCCACGAAGCTCGCGACGAGCTTTGTCAGGCCACCGCCGTACACCTTTTCCGCGAGCCGGCGCGCCTCTCCCGAGCCGTATTCCTCGCGCGAGACAGCGGGCGAGTAGTAATACACGTCGCGCTTTTGCTGCACCAGCTCGCCCTTCTTCACGAGCCGCGCCACAAGCGTCTTTATCGTCGACGGCTCCCAGCCCATGTCCGCGAGCGCGGCGCGGATCTCCGTGATATTCATGGGCCCCCTCGCCGCCCACAGCACCCGCATCACCTCAAGTTCTGCCGAAGTGATTGTGTTTTCCTCTCTGTGCATGCCTATCGCCTCCACGGGTTTACGTTTGTAGCTTTGCGTTCAGTATAGCAGTCGAGGCTACATTTGTCAACCCGTATCGTGGATTTATTTTGCGTTTCCTGGCGCTTGACAAGCGGTTTTGGAGTTAGTATCATAGCGTAGTGGATTTTTCGGCCAAAGGAGGAAACGCCGTGCTTGAGATAAGAAAGACTGCAGAACTCTCCGCGAGGAACATACCGATGGGCATCGTGGAGGTACGCTACCCGCCGCGCGAGGAGTGGCATGTGGAGGAGTTCCGCTCGCTGGCCACGCACGAGATTGACGAGACCAGGGCCAAATTTCCGGACTACGACCGCAAGGCGGTGTTCGGGGAAAACCCGTATTTCCGCTTTTTCAGGAAGTTCAAAAAGACGTATCCGGTCATGCTGCAATTCGAGTCGATAATCATAAAGGGCCAGCCCTTCCCATTCGCCGAACCCGTGACGGAGGTGCCGTACCTGCTCGAACTCACGACATGCGTGCTGTCCGGGACACACGACATCGACTACGTCGACGGCGCGATAGAGCTCTACTCCGGCATGGACAAGACCCCGTTCACCGGCATGCACGGCCGTGAGCAGCACACGTATCCGGGCGATATGGTCGGACGCGACGGCAGCGGCATTATCCTCAGCGAGATTGCCGGGGCCGACGACCGCACCTGCGCAAGACCGGAGAGCAGCCACGTGTTCTACCCCGTTTTCGGCACTCCGGACATGCCGCACAGCGCGATACAGGACGCCATCAGCCGCCTCGAGCGCTATGTAAAAGTCCTTGCGCCGGGCGCTGTGATCGAGTCCGTTATACTTTGAGTAAGAATTAATGAACCCGGCCGGGATTTTACACCCCGGCCGGGTCTGCGTTTTTATCACTCAAGCGGCGTGGCCAGAGCGGATATAATCTCCTGCTCGGGCTGTGTGAATGCGCCGAGCGCCTGATTGAAGGCGGCTTCGTCGTGCTCTCGCTGACGGAGCAGTATCTCGCCGAGCCACTCGCTGTACGCGCCGTCGCTCTGCATCGCGGCGTGCATCGCGTAGAGGTCGCGTATGAGCTGATCGCCTTCGCCGTTTTCGTCTATCGCGACGCTGTCAAGCGCGTCCAGGAGCACCATCCAGCTGTCATTGGAAATCTCGCCGAGCTCACTGTAGTTGGTGCATGCGACCGCGGTTTTCGCCCCCTCGGCCGAACCGTCGAGCCCGGTAAGGAAACGCTCAAAGCTGTCCGAAGGGAGCGTTGACAGATATCCCCACATGTCTGGCATGTCCGTGCTCGCGGAGACGCGCGTCCAGTATGACTCGCCGGCGTCGAGGACTATGTAACGCGATATAAGATAGCCTTGCTCCTGCGTGACGGGGTGTATATAGTGGGAAAAGCTGCCGAACTCGTCTATAAACTTCTCCTCGTCGCGCGGAGTGCAGATGAAACTGACAAACGCGACTATGCTCTCCTGTCCGGCCATTGACGCACCCAGAACTGAATAACTGTCAAGCCTCACGCCCGAGCAGCTTGCCGGGTCATCCGCCGACAGGCCCAGCACAAGATTGGCGGCGTAGTCGTGCACCCAGTCGCTGACCGCATCGGCGTAGGACTCCTGCGCGTCGTATTCAGTGGTGAAGCCGACCATCTCCGCGCCCTGTACGGCTGTTGACGGGCTACGTATCGGCTCTGGCTCTGTAAGCTCGCCCGACGCTCCTACAAACGTCACCGTTACGCAGACTATGCCCGAGTCCGGCAGCTCGTCCGGAGATGAAAACATGTCCGGCGTCGCATAAAAGCTGGAAATGGACGATTGCAGCATTACGAGCGGCACTTCCTCACCCTCATACAGCGCGGACGGCTCGGTCAGCCAGCCGCCTGTCGGCATCGTTACATACTCCCCGACCGAGTGTCTCGTGAAGTCAAGTACCTCTCCAGCGTCAAATCTCACGTCATAGCCGAACGAAGCGCTTGCCATGTCCAGCCTGAAAGCGAGCTGTCCGCTGTTCTCCGTGCAGTCAAACGTCTCTCGGCGTATCTCGCTCCACGCTCCGCTCTCGAGGCTGTACTCGCGCACAAGTATCTCCGCCGTACCGGCGGGCGCAGTGAAGTTGAAATTAGCTTCGACTTTGTCCGCAGCGGAATCGTCATAGGCTATCTGCCCGGCTGACAGCGCTCCTGCCACGAAGCGCACGGCCAGGAAAACGCAGTCTACATCCTGACCAGAGTAGTTGGAGGGATTATAGTAGGCGTCCCAGTTCACCCCTATCGAACCGCTTGAAAACATCATGAGCGGCACTTCGTCACCCACTATGGCAAATTCACGACCCTGCTGGAGTTGTACGCCCCAGCCCTGATTCTCGGTTTGAGTTATATCGTCGAGTGATATTCCCTTGATGTTCGCGCCGGTGCCGTCCGAGTAAGCCACATCGAGCGAAATTGTGTCCTCATATCCTATCGTCAGTGCGCCTTCTGCCGTGTCGAGGGGGTATGCCATTGCATTGCACAGCTCAATCGCGCCATTGTTGAGCCTGTAGAAGTTGATCTGTATTTGCCCAGCCCCTTCGGGCGCGGTGAAGTCGTAGACGGCCTGGTACGGCGGGTCGACGGTCTCGTCCTGTCCGCGGAGCAGTATACTGCCCTCCCCGGCGGTGAAAGTAATGGTAAAGCAGACGTATTTGGCGTCTTTGTCCTCTATTTCCCCCGGGTTTGTGAAATAACTGGTCGATGCGCCGCTCGCGGTGCTCACCAAAACGAGCGGCACAGTCTCATTTACGGCGCACTCCATCGGCCCGCAGTCAAAATG
>CAYXVA010000051.1:4117-7955 GCA_964467975.1 uncultured Oscillospiraceae bacterium
TCGCCTACCAGCTCACCCAGGCTCTTGTCCGACACCGAAACGCTGTTTCTGCCGGTAAACTCAAGCAAATAGCTGTATGTATCGGATACGGTGCTCACATTGAAGCTGAGCCTGCCTGTTTCAGCGCTGCAATTCACATCATTCTGCGGATGCTCCACCCACCGCGTGCCGTCAAAGGTCCATGCAGAAAGCCTGACGCCTTCGGCGCCTCCGGGTGCGGTGAAGTCATACGTGTCACTGCCGTCATCGCGGAGAGCTATGGTCCCGGGATCAGAGCCCGGTATGGGCGTCGGCTCCGTTGCAGAGCTGACAAAAGAGCAGGCGGTGGCGGTGAAAGCAAGGATTGCAGCGAGCAAGAGCGCGATTATGCTGTGTTTCCTCTTTGTGAGCATCTTTATCCTGTCCCTGAGCTCTTTAGGCTTTGCGGACATGGTCGTCGCGACCGCCGCGCCGCGCGGGCTTTCACAGGTGAGCTTTATAAGCGAGCGGCCGTAATCCGCCCTCTCCCCCTCGCCAAGCCTCCTGACAGTCGCCTCGTCGCAGGCGAGCTCGCAGTCGCGCCGGCTGAACTTCACCGCCAGCCACACGAGCGGGTTATACCAGTGCAGCGCGAGGCAGACGCAGCGCACGACGCACCAGATGTGGTCGTGCTGCTTATAGTGCGATACCTCGTGCGCCAGAGCGTGGCGCAGCAGCTTTTCATCCGAGACCACCTCGGGAGGAACATATATTGCCGGGGAAATGAGCCCAAACAGGCAGGGCGCGTCCACTTCCCCGCTCACGAAAACCGGCAGCGGCGTACCGTGCGCGAATATTTGAGCGCCGAGCACACAAATAACAGCGCCATGCCCGCTGCGCCGATAAGCCAGAGCGGGACGACGAGCTTTTTGAGGCTCAAAAGCGCGCTCATGAGGTCAAATTCGCGCTCGCTGGCACCCTGGGCTATAACAGCGGGCTCACTCTCGCCGGTGTAGTGCGCCTCTATATTGCCGCTGGGCTTGTACTCTATGCTCTCCGCGCCGCTGAGCCGTTCGGTTAGCTGCACGACCGGCGCGCGCTGTACGACGGTTTCAACGCTTGCCGCGCTCGTGCCCACGCTGCCAGGAATCAGCAGCCGCAGCGCCACGAGCAGCCAGAGCGCGTAGAGCGCCCGCGCCGAGACCTTGCCGCGCGCGAGCACGCGGATAAGCAGCATAGCCGCGATAAGCACGCAGCTTGTCACAATCCAGTTAAGCATTGCCCTCGCCCTCCATCCGTTTGAGCATCTCGTAGAGCTCGTCAATCTCATCCTTTGGGAGGCTCTGCTTTTTCGTGAACGTACTTACGAGCTGGCTCAAGCTGCCGCGGTACACGCGGTCAATCAAGTCCGCCGTCTCGCTCATCGCTGCGTCCTCGCGCTCTATGGCCGGGTAGTACACCCGCGTGCGGCCCAGCTCCACGGTGCGCAGCGCGCCCTTCTCCTCGAGGCGCTTTAGCAGCGTCAGCGTGGTGCTGCGGCTCCAGCCTCGGCTCTCGCCGAGCGACTCCACAAACACGCGCCCGAGCGCGCCCGGCTTCTCCCAGGCCAGCTCCATCACCGCCCACTCAGCGTCGGTTATAGTCATGGCGTACACCTCCTGTGTCTACTCTTGTAAACATACTATAGCATGTATGTCTACACTTGTCAACAACAAATATAAACAAACGCCACCCAGCTGCAAAAAAGCAAGGCGGCGGATTGGCGTATTTCACCCGGCCTAAAGCCGGAAATTCAGGCGCACCGCGTCAGCAATAAAAAAGATTTGGAGGGCAGCCTCAGGCTGTACTCCAAATCTCTGCTCGCCCGGTTTAGCGGGCTCTGGAGCTGGCAATGTGACTCGAACACACGACCTGCTGATTACGAATCAGCTGCTCTACCGACTGAGCTATGCCAGCATCGCGTGCCAAAGTATTTTAGCATAAGAGCCGTTTGAAGTCAACCGTTTTGTTTTTTGACTTTTCAAGCGTGATTACATTTTGTAATTATGGTTGAATATTTCTTACGAAAAAATTACAAATTACGACCGGCTTCGGCACGAACCGTCATAATTTCGAAATTCATTTGGAAAATGAGTTAGGTATTGAACCGATTATCAGCAGATAATTTGTGTCATATGTCAAAGCCGCCGGTTGCGGCAAGTTGACATAATTTTAAATCAGAACTTGATTCCAGTGAGTTATACACATTTTCAACAGGTTTATCAACATCAGACCCGCCTCTAAATTGTGGGCATTACAGCGAATATTGTTAATAATTTCAAAAACCGCTATCGAGTATTTATCAGGTTTACATTTTACATGGCAATTGACATAACACAAAAAAATATTCATTATTTTTGAGGAGCCCGTGAACAAGCTCCTCATCGGAAAATACTGCGCAAAACATCCGCGCTGCGCATCGAATAATACTCGCTGCCCATCACTATTATGTGGTCTGTGAGCCGTACGCCGATGCTTTTTAGCAGGTTGGATATGTCCTTCGTAACGGCTATATCCTCATCCGAGGGATAAATGACGCTCCCAATGTGGTTGTGCGCCAGCGCCACAGACGCCGCATTGCTGGTGACGACTGCGTCTATTAGCCGTTTTTTACTGATTGGTGTTATGTTAACTACGCCTCGCCCAATTTCGGTCACACTGATTGGGCGCAGCATGTTGTCAAGGCAAACTGCAATGGCCACTTCCACTTTTTCGTACATGAACAGTGACGCCATATACTTGCCGAGTTTGTTGACATCGTCAAGCGAGCTGCCTGTGATCGAATTGCACTCGAGCATATAGCGCTTGGCCATTGCGGCGACGAGGTTAATCAGTATGGCTGCGGACTCGCCTACGCCGTTTACGTCGGTGAGCCTGTCAATACTGACCTCGCACACGTTTTTGAAGCTGCCGAAATGGTCAAGCAGCCTGTGCGCGATTACATTCGTGTCGCGCCTGGGTATGGCAAAGCACAGCAGCAGCTCCAAAGCGTTGATATCGTTGAAATTGTCAAGCCCGTGCTCGACAAACCGCTGCTTGAGGCGCATTCTGTGGCCTTTATGTACATTTTCGTCCGGCTTCGGCGTTTTACGGCTGTCGTCCGAATTGGCCATCTTACACCTCCAGTGTTGCGTACGCGTTCAATTCGGCGCCCGCGGTGTTTCCCACAAGATACTCATAGTAGGCCTGCGAGCCTATCATGGCGGCGTTGTCGCCGCAGAGCTTCATCGGCGGTATGTAGGGCTTCGCGCCCGCGGCTTTGGCGGCCTCGGTGAAGTCCCGGCGTATGCGTGAGTTGGCCGCGACGCCGCCGGCGACGGCGAGCTTGCCGTAGCTGAGCATCCCAAGCGCCTCCATCGTGCGCGGAACCAGGCTATCACTGACGGCCTTTGTAAAGCTCGCCGCCAGCGAGGCGCGATCGAGCTCCTCGCCGCGCTGCTCCGCACCGTGTACCAGGTTTATGACGGCGGTCTTGAGCCCGGAAAAGCTCATGTCCAGCGGATTGCCGTCGACGTGTGATATCGGCATACGGTACTTCGTGTCGTCGCAGCTCTGGCTGAGGTCGTCAAGCGGCTTTCCGCCCGGGTACGGCAACCCAAGCACGCGCGCGGTCTTGTCGAAGCACTCCCCCGCCGCGTCGTCGCGCGTGGAGCCAATCACGCGGATGTCAGTGTAGTCGCGCACATCGGCGATGAGCGTGTTGCCGCCGGAGATAGCGAGGCAGACGAACGGCGGCTCAAGCTCAGGAAAAGCGAGGTAGTTTGCCGCGATGTGGCCGCGTATGTGCTGCACCGGGATGAGCGGGACGCCGAGTCCATAGGCCAGGCTCTTGGCAAAGTTA
>CAYXVA010000052.1:0-7916 GCA_964467975.1 uncultured Oscillospiraceae bacterium
CGCGTGAGCTTGTCCCGGAGCGCCGCGCCGGCCTCGTCCGAGAGGCGGTAGCCGTGCTTTTCGCACTGCAGCAGGAAGATTGCGCCGAGCTCGTCGGGCGTGTAGTCCGGGAAGTTTATATACTTGTTAAAGCGCGATTCGAGACCGGGGTTTGACGAGATAAACTTCTCCATCGGCCCGGAGTAGCCCGCGACGATAACCACAAGCTCGTCCCTGTGATCCTCCATGCCCTTCAGGAGCGTCTCTATCGCCTCGCGGCCGAAGTCGTTCTCGCCGCCGGGGGCGAGGGAATACGCCTCGTCGATGAAGAGCACGCCGCCGAGGGCGCTTGTGATGACCTGCTGCGTCTTTATGGCCGTCTGGCCGACGTAGCCCGCGACGAGGCCCGAGCGGTCGACCTCCACGAGCTGGCCCGTTTTCAGCGCGCCGATGGCGGAGTAGAGCTCGCCGAGCAGCCTTGCGACGGTCGTCTTGCCCGTGCCGGGGTTGCCGGTGAACACCATGTGCATGCTCACGGGCGCCGCGGGCAAGTCCGCGGCCAGACGCAGTTTTCGCACTTTCACGAGGTTTACAAGGCTCTTGACCTCCGATTTCACGCCTTCGAGGCCGACCAGGCCGTCGAGCTCGGCCATGAGCTCGTCGAGCGAGCGGCGCGGCGGCATCTCCGGTTCAGCGGCGTCAGCCGGCTGCGCCTTTACGCTCTGAGCGGCGTCCGTCCCCTCCGGGGCGGCGGACGCGGCAGGCGGAGCCTTGTCCACAAACGACGGCTCGTCCGTCGTGACATAGTCGAAGGGGTCGAGCGGCTTTTTCGAACTCTTGACGTTTGACGAGTCGCACACGGCAGTCAAGCGCGCGGCGACGTCGGAGATATATCCGGCCTCGGCGCGACTTATCTCCCCGTCGGCGGCGGCGAGCGTGAGCAGTATGTTTGTCACCATGCGCACAAAGACGCGCGAGCTCTCGCGCCCGGTCGCCGCGTCGCGCTCGGCGAGGCTCCACACGAACATGGGCGGCAGCGCCTCGCCGGCCGAGCACACCTGCGCCGTCAAGTCCCAGAGCAGCGCCTGAGGCCCCTCGCGGCCCTTGGAGCATAGCGCGTTGTACGCGTCGACCTGCGCCTGGGTCACGGCCCCGGAGTTCTTCCACAGCCCGAGGGCGCACTTGCGCATAAAGCCGTCGAGCTCAGATGCGCAGCCGCGCCCGGCGGCGCGGTAAAACGCCTCCGTGTTCGCTACGTATTCTTTGTGCAGTTCGTCAGCCGAGCGCGTCCAGACAGAGGGCATGGCACACCTCCTGAATATGTTTTCTTCCAATTATAAAACTTTTATTAATTATTTCCTGGGGCGCTTTCTTTGTTCCTTGCACAAAGAAAGCGTCCCAGAAAGCCGCCTCCCCGGCGGTTGAGCGCCGGGGATAGCCTCACCTGCGCGTTATCTGTATTATAAACGACGCCGCGCGGATTGGCAACCGTGTCTGTAGTTGAATTTCGTTAAAAATGTGCTATAATAATGGTTTAGGATTGACCCGTTTCCCGGAGAGGTTCGCTCCGCATTATTGAATTTGTATATCATTATATTGGAGGCATATAAATGTCCAAGAAACAGTTCAAGGCCGAGAGCAAGAGGCTGCTTGACCTGATGATCAACTCTATCTACACGCACAAGGAAATTTTCCTGCGTGAGATAATCTCCAACGCGTCCGACGCTATCGACAAGCTCGCGTACCGGGCGCTGACCGACGACGGCGTGGGCATAACCCGCGACGAGTTCCGCATATTCATCGCCGCCGACCGCGAGGCCGGGACGCTGACCGTCTCCGACAACGGGATAGGCATGACCGCCGAGGAGCTCGAGAACAACCTCGGCGTCATAGCCAAGAGCGGCTCCATGGCCTTCAAGGCCGAGCACGCCGGCGATACGGCCGCCGCAGTGGCCGACACCGAGATAATCGGCCAGTTCGGCGTGGGCTTTTACAGCGCGTTCATGGTCTCCGACAAGGTCACCGTCATCTCCAAAGCCTACGGCAGCGACAAGGCCTACAAGTGGGAGAGCTCCGGCGCCGACGGCTACACCGTGACCGAGTGCGAAAAAGACTCGGTCGGCACGGACGTGATAATGCACCTCAAGGCAGACGACGACAACGAGCGCTACTCGGACTATCTCCAGGCCTGGAAGATAATGCGCCTTGTGAAAAAATACTCCGACTACATCCGCTGGCCGATACAGATGGACATAGAGCGCCCGGAGACAAAGGAGACCGGCGAGAAGAACGAGGACGGCTCGCCCAAGTACGAGACCGTGACGAAAGTCGAGCGCGAGACGATAAACTCCCAAGTCCCGATATGGCAGCGCAGCAAGAGCGAGGTGACGGACGAGCAGTGCATGGAGTTCTACAAGGAGCATTGGCACGACAACACCGACCCTGCCGCCGTCATTCGCATAAACGCAGAGGGCCAGGTGAGCTACAAGGCGCTGCTGTTCATCCCCGGCAGGCAGCTGCTCGACTACATGACCAGCTCCTATGAGCCGGGCTGCGAGCTCTACTCGAGCGGCGTCATGATAATGGAGCACTGCTCCGACGTGCTCGCCGAGAGCTTCTACTTCGTGCGCGGCATCGTCGACTCCCCCGATTTGAGCCTCAACATCTCCCGCGAGATGCTCCAGCACGATAGGCAGCTCAAGCTGATCGCGCAGAACATCAATAAGCGCATAAAGAACGAGCTCATCAAGATGCTCTCCAACGACCGGCCCAAGTACGAGGAGTTCTACAAAAACTACGGCCGCCAGCTGCGCTACGGCGCGGTGGCCAACTACGGCCAGGATATCGAGTCTCTGCGCGATCTTCTGCTCTACAACGTGGACACCGACAGGACAAGCACTTTGAAGGAATATGTCGGGAACATGCCGGAGGCACAAACCGTCATATACTACGCTGTGGGCGAGAGCGTGGGCAAGATTCTGCGTCTGCCCCAGGCCGAGCTCGTGCGCAGCCGCGGCTTCGACCTGCTGTGCCTGACCGACGAGGTGGACGAGTACATCCTCGAGCAGCTTCGCGAACAGGACGGCAAGAAATTCTGCAACATCGTCACCGATGACCTCGGCCTCGAGACCGAGGACGAGAAGAAGGAGCTCGAGGCGAAGGAGGCCGAGGTCAAGGAGACTCTCGACTTTGTGAAGGAGACGCTTGGCGACAAGGTCTCTGTGGTGCGCCTGAGCCACAAGCTGGTCAGCGCGCCTGTGTGCCTGACCACCGAGGGCTCGGTCACGCTCGAGATGGAGCGCTATTTCAAGAAGCTGCCGCCAACGGGCATGGAGCCGCCGAAGGCCACGCGTGTGCTCGAGCTCAACGCCGACAGCAGCGCCTTCGCCGCCCTCGAGCGCGCCGTGAAGTCCGACCCCGAGCGCGCGAAAAAGCTCGTCGACATCCTGCACAGCCAGGCCCTGCTCATGGCCGGTGAAGAGCTCGACGACCCCACCGCCTACGCTGAAGAGGTGTGCTCGCTGTTCTGAGCGACCGTGAAAACTTTTGAGGGTGCGCATCTTCTTGCCGCCCCTGTACGTCTAAAATACGGCCTGCACAACACACTCGCGAAGAGTCGGGCCGGCAAAAGGAGAAGGTGCCAATGGACAACACCCTCGGCATATACATCCACATACCGTTTTGCGCGTCAAAGTGCTCGTACTGCGACTTCTACTCCCTCGCGGGCTGCGACAGGCTGATGCCCAAGTACCAGGACGCTCTCGTGGAGCATATCCGCGAGAGCTACCCGGCGCTCAAGGGACGGCTTATCGACACGGTCTACTTCGGTGGCGGCACGCCCAGCTACTACGGCGCGAACCGCCTCATTGAGCTCTGGGATGAGCTCAAGGGCAGCGGCAGCGTCCTAAAGGACTGCGAGGTCACGCTTGAGGCCAACCCCGACAGCGCCGTGTACAAGGAGCTTGCAAAGCTCCGGAAAAAGGGCTTCAACCGCCTGAGCATGGGCGTACAGAGCGCGAACAACGACATTCTCAAGCTCATAGGCCGCCGTCACAACTGGAAACAGGCCGAGCTCGCCATGACCGCCGCGCGCGAGGCCGGGTTCGACAACGTCAGCGTCGACCTGATATACGGCCTGCCCAGCCAGACCAAGGGCGACTGGGCGGACACGCTCATGCGCGTCATTGAGCTGCGGCCCGAGCACATAAGCTGCTACGGCCTCACTCTCGAGCCGGGCACGCCGATGTACGCAAATTACCACGGCTCGCAGATACTCCCCTCTGACGACGAGCAGGCCGACATGTACCTCTATGCCGTCGACATGCTCGAGCACTACGGCTACAAGCAGTACGAGATTTCCAACTTCGCCGTGCCCGGCTACGAGTCTCGCCACAACATGCGCTACTGGCGGCTCGGCGAGTACCTGGGCTTCGGAGCGGGGGCGCACTCGTGCATGGACGGCGCGCGCTTTTCCTATGTCAAGGACGCCGACCAGTACATAGTCGGCGTGCTGCGCGACCAGAACATCGTCGACGAGTACACGCCTATCACCAACGTCGAGCGCGGCAGCGAGTACATCATGCTCGGCATGCGCACCGCGATGGGCATTGAAGCCGTGGAGTACACCAGCCACTACCGCGCCGACTTCGCGCCTATAGAGAAAACGCTCCGGCTCTTCGCAGAAAAGGGCTGGGCGGCGCAGTCCGAGGACGGACGCTGGCGCTTTACGCCGCAGGGCTTTTTGCTCTCAAATCTGCTGATAGGCGCGCTGCTTGAGGCGCAGAGCAGCACGCGAGTGTCCGTAAACCCCTGGATGAAGCCCGCCTTTGACGCCGAGGAGAAAACCAAGCTCCCGCCGGCAGAGGACGAGATCTTCCGCGAGCAGTATCTCAGCCGCACAGCAAATAACGTGTAATAAGGGACGAAAAAGATGAAACTGTTTGGTAACGACCGCGGCCACAAGCCGCGCGTGGGCCGGGACACCGCGTCCTTTGAGCCCGTCAGCGACGCCAAGGCGAACAAGGCTCGCGAACAGGCACGCAAGAGGGCCGATAAGGCTCGCAGCACGGCATACAAGGAACATGCCCAGCCGCAGAAGAAAACTCCGGCGCAAAAAGCCAATCCCACCCCCGCTGCGCGTCAGGCCCAGCCGCAGCCCAAATCTGCGCCGAAAGCTCCGCCAAAAAAGCGCGGCGGCGCGGCGAAAAAGGCCGTAATCATAACCGCCGGCGTCATTGCGGTCATACTCGTGGCCGTAACCGGCTTCGGCATCTATGTCTCCGGCACGGACACCATCTACCCCAACGTCGCGATAAGCGGCGTGGACCTCGGCGGACTCACCGTCACCGAGGCTGCCTACAAGCTGGAGACCTCCGGCTGGTCCAACGCGGACGAGACCGTCTCGGTCGCGCTGCCCATGGACCACACTCTCACCGTCACCGCCGCCGAAGCGGGCGCATCTGTCACAACACAGCAGGCCGCGCAGACCGCGTTTGACTACTGCCACGACGGCAATCTCTTCTCCTGCCTGGCACGCTACATACGCTGCCTGGTTTCCGGAGCCGGCGTCAGCGTCGAAATCAAGGTCGACGAGGCCGCCGTGCAGCGGCTGGTGCAGACCGCGGTTACCGATATCCTCAACGACCTGCAAACCTCCGGCGTGGAGGTCGACGAGGACGCCGAGGTCATCCGCGTGGTCAAGGGCGCATCGAGCGTCGGCATAGATGTAAACGAGCTCACAGAGCTCATCTGCTCGGCCCTGGCCGAGCGCCGCTACGGCGCGCTTGACTACGAGCCTGAGTCCGCCGAGGGTGAAGAGCTCGACGTGCAGAGCCTGCACGACGCGGTTTACCGTGAAGCCGTCAGTGCGAGTTACGACCCCGAAAACGACGAGATTGTCCCCTCCGTCAGCGGCGTAGACTTCGACACCGCCGAGGCTGAACGCCTCTGGGACGCCGCCGAGCCCGGCGACATTGTGGAGATTCCCGCGCTCATCACCGAGCCTGAATACACAACCGAGGACTTTGAGGAGCTGCTCTTCTCCTGGGACTTCGGCGACCCGGTGGTCACCAGCCTCTCCGGCAGCAGCGCCAACCGCATCAACAACGTGCAGCTCGCCGCCGCTGCCATAAACGACGTTGTGCTCATGCCCGGCGAGCAGTTCAGCTACAACGACTGCCTGGGCGAACGCACAACCGAGCGCGGCTACAAGGCCGCGGGCGCATACTCCGGCGGCGAGGTCGTGCAGGAGGTTGGCGGCGGTATCTGCCAGGTCTCCAGCGCGCTGTACTACGCCGCCCTGCTGGCCAATCTGCAGATTGACGTGCGCTCGTGCCACTACTTCCCCGTCGACTATCTGCCCGCGGGCCTCGACGCCACAGTGAGCTGGGGCGGACCCGAGTTCAAGTTCACGAACAACACCGACTGGCCAATCAAAATTGTCGCCAGCGTGGACACCGCCGCAAACACCGTCACGGTGCACCTCATCGGCACGAACACTGAGGGCACCTACGTGGTGATGGAGCACGCTGTCACCGGCTACATTTACACCAACAGCGAGTACCCCGATGTCGCCACCGGCTACAAGGCCCAGACATACCGCTGCGTCTACGCCGCCGACGGCACGCTTATCTCCCGCACCGCCGAGGCCAGCAGCACCTACTACTACCACGAGGAGAACATCGTCTACCCGACGCCGACCCCCGAGCCAACGCCGAGCGCAGAGGTGCCCGTCGTCGAAAGTGAACCGCCTGTTGAGACCACCGAGCCCATGGGCTGGGAGGACGAGTACGGCTATGAAGCCACCTGACAATCAAAACGCGAACCGGGAGGGTTTTCACCCTCCCGGTTTTTTGCGCTCAAGCGTCGTCTTGTATGTACCCGTACACGCCGCCGCAGCGCACAAGCAGCCAGCCGTCGAGCTCGTCGAGCACGATTACGGTTTTGCCCGAGGCCGCCTCGACCGTCACGTCCGCGAGCGTATCCGGGGCCCGGCGCAGCGCCGCGGGACGCTCCAGGCGCAGCTCAGGCGGCCGTGTGAGCGCCTCCACGACGCCGTACGCGTCCGAGTCGGTGTAGTGCCACCACTCCGCCTCGTAGCCCGTGAAGCCCTCTGCGGCCATCTCGCGCTCGAGCAGCCGTGCATTGGCCGCGGCGACGGCGCTCACGTCGGAGTAGTCGTGGTCGGCTCTGGCCGTGAAGTCGTCGAAGTCCGTCGGCATCTCTACCGGCTCGCCTGTGAGTGTCAGCAGAGTTATGTCAACCGTATTCCCCCGGCAATGGCCGCTCACGCCGTTGAACGGGTCGGCGACGTAGCGCGCGTCGGGGTAGGCGCGCCAGAGCGCAAACTGCGCGGCCACGCTCCGCCAGCCGTCCCATATGCACAGCGAGAGCCCCTGCGCGTTCAGCCTCTCCTGCACCCGGGCGAGCTTGACCGCCGTAGAATAGCGCAGATACGCCTCCGCCGAGTTGTAAATCGGCACGCCGGTGAAGTTGTCCGCCGTGGCATAGCGCACGTCGGTGTAGAGGTTATGTATTATGTCAACCGCCCTCACCATGTCTCCCGCTTCGGGTGTTGGACTCGGAGTTGGGGCGGGCGTAGGTGTTGGCGCGGCAGTCGGAGCCGGTGCTGCTGTAGTTATGTCAACCTGTGCCGCGACGCAGCCTGACAGTAGCAGCGCAAGTGCGAGCAAGGCGGCGGCGAGGGCCCTGTTCCGAAAGCGGCGGAGTTTCACGGCGCATACCCCCCTGGAGCGTGTTAGTTACATGATAGCACACGCCCAAAAGACAAACAACCTAAGCGCGGAAAAGCGGCCCCGTTGAGGGGACCGCTTTCCGCATGGAGTGAATAAAGGAGAATCGAACGACTCAGCCGAGCGCATCGGCGCTGCGCATGAGGATCGCGGCGCACTGCGCGCGGGTGGCGGTGCCCTGCGGCT
>CAYXVA010000053.1:0-7899 GCA_964467975.1 uncultured Oscillospiraceae bacterium
GGGACCTTCTCGACGCGAGCCTTCGCCTCGGCGAGGCCCAGGCCGGTGATGGCGCGGACTTCCTTGATGACCTTGATCTTCTCGGCGCCGAAGCTCTTCATGACGACGTCGAACTCGGTCTTTTCCTCCTCGGCGGGGGCGGCGGCGCCGGCAGCACCGGCGGCGGGGGCCGCGACGGCGGCGGCGGAGACACCAAACTTCTCCTCAAGGGCGTGGACGAGATCGCTCAGCTCGAGCACGGACAGGTTGCTGATCTCTTCGATCATGGCGGTAACTTTTTCGCTGGCCATTATAATTTCCTCCTGTTAATCAGTTTTAGTGGTGTGCCGCGATTATTCGGCGGCGGGGGCCTCGGCAGCTTCGGCCTCGGCGGCGGGCTCGGCGGACTCTACGGAGCCGCCCTTCTGCTCGAGAATCTGTCCCAGCACAACAGCCAGGCTGGTGATGGGAGCGAGCATGGTGCCCAGGACCTTCGCATAGAGCGCGTCCTTGCTGGGCAGCGCGGCGATCTCTTCGATCTCGGCGGCGTCCAGGATCTTACCGTCCATAAACGCGGCCTTGATGTTGAAGCGGTCACCCAGCTTCTTGGAGTAGTCGTTGATGATGCGGATGGGGGCAATGGGGTCGCCCACGCTGGTCGCGAGGGAAGTCGTGCCGTGCAGCACTTCGTCCAGGCCGGCCAGGCCCACCTTGTCGAGCGCGAAACGGGTCAGCGTGTTCTTGACAACGCTGTACTCGACCTCGCTGGCCACGAGCTCGCGGCGCAGCTGAGTGTCCTCGGCCACGGTGATGCCGCGGTAATCGACGAATACGCCGGCGCTGGCATTCTGGAAGCGCTCGGTGAGAGCCTCCACTATTGCCTTCTTTTCGCTGAGGATTTTTTCGTTCGGCATTGCTTCTTCTTTCACCTCCGGAAATATCTTCGCGCCCAAAAATAAACCTCCGTGCCAAAAGACACGGAGGCAGAAAGCTGTCAAAAATCTGAGCCATCCTCGGCAGGACTTCCACCACATGAAACACCGCGAGGCTTCGGTAAACACAGCTTTGTAAAACGCTGACGTCGTTACGCAGAAAACCGTTAAATCACAGGGCTGCCCCTGATCTTCGCCGCTCTTCTCCGCTCTTAGCCGCTATTCGCCGCTCTGATACGTCCGTCGCTTTACCGAGCCGTGCTCCCCTCTCCCGCGAGCCGCCTCAGTAGGCCGCCTGCTGTCTTTGGAGCGCCCAAATATGATATCAGGTTTTGTTGGGGTTGTCAAGAGAATTTTCGGGGTTTTCCACGTTTTCGGCGCCCGGCTTGACGTAGGGGACGCCGTTTTTCTTCGCCTCGCGCTCGGCGCGGCGTTCCGCGCGGCGCTCGGCCCGGCGAGCCTTGGCGCGGGCCTCTCTCTCCTGGGCGGCGCGCTTGAGCTCATCATTGTGCGCGTCGTAGGTCGCGGTCGCGTTATTCTGCTCCTCCGCGGTCGTGTACTTGAAGGCAAAGAAGCGCTGTCCGAGGTAGTTCAGGCAGGTGAAGATGACCATGCCGCCGAGCATCGCGATGTTGTCGCGGGCCGTGGGGCTCAGGCCGTCGAATATCGCCTGTACCAGCGGCCTTGCGAGCGCGTAGGCGACAAAGTAGCACGCCACGATATTGAGCGCGAACCGCAGCGCCTCGCGCCAGCTTCTGTTCTTGCTCTGGAAGGTGAAGTGCTTGTTGAGAAAATAGCTGATAATACTGCCCACGACGTAGTTCATCGCGGACGAAAACCAGTAGTCGCAGTGCAGGAAATTGTAGAGCGCGTACATGACGGCCGCGCCTACGAGCGTGTTGACTACGCCCACCGCACAGAACTTTAAAAACTGCTTGTCAAAGAACGCTGAGATATACTTGTTGTTCACTGTTAGCCCTCATTCCACACTTGTGATTGCCGCTTGCATTGACGGTGGAAACGTGATATAGTTCCCTAAATAAGAATAGTTCTTATAATTGAGGTGATAACATGCCATGGACAAAGCTCGCGCGAATTTTTTCCGTTTCCGGGGAGCAAATAACCGACAGCGTGATTATATCCGACTATTCCGCCGCCGTCAAGTTCGGCCCCTACCGCGTCGGGGAGCACGCGTTCTTCTTCCGTGAGCGGCTCAGGCAGGTCTGTCTGCCGTACGACAGCTTCGACCACGTCTTTAAGCGCGCTATGCTATGCGCCTCGCGCACCTGCGGAAAAGTGGTGCACACGGACACGTTCTGGCTCGTTTTCTGCCGCGGCGCCGACGAGGTCGCGGAGGCCAAGACGATAGACGAAAAGCACTGCGACGGCGCGCTCGAACTGCTGCGCTCCCGCCTGCCCGGCGCCGAATTCGGGAAGTGAGCTTTTAAGCTCGCTTCCTTTTTTCGTCTTAAATTACGGCCTGCGGCGCTTATTTGGCCTTGGCCTTGCCGCGCTCAATTCGGCGCGCGCTCAACGCGTTGAGCACCAGCCCGGCGAAAGCGAGCGCGCCACCGGAGAGAGTTTGGAGGCTGAACTCAGAGTAGAACAGCGCGTCTATGGCCGCGCCGCCGAACACCTGCCCGGCGAACATGACGAGGGTCATTGCAACCGAGCTCATGCGCTTCACGCAGATGTTCTGCAAAAACACCGCCACGGCGCCGAGCGCGCCGCCGAGGTAAATCCACGCTTGCGGGCTCACTCCGGCGTTGAGCGGTATGTCCGCGCCGAAGGCAGCGGCGATGCCGAGGGCTGCCGCCGCGACGAGCGTGCCCGTGAAGTAGCTAAACCACGTGCCGGTGAGCAGGCTTGTCCGCTCGGAGAGCTGCGCCGTGACCTGCCTCGTGCAGACACAGGCCGTGCCGGAGAGCACGCTCACCGCGACGGGCAGCAGCGGCGCGCTGCCCGTGCCGCCCAGCAGCAGGACTATGCCCGCCGCCGTCACGGCAAGGCCCGCGAGCTCGAGCGCGCCGAGGCAGCGCTTCGGCATGCCGAAGAGGCCGAAGCAGTCTATGACGAGGCTCGTCGCCGCCTGGCCGAGTAGGCTGAGCGCGAGTATGGCCGTGACGCTTATGCGCCCCACGGCGAGCGTGTTGAAGAAGGTAGTGAAATAGTTTATAACGCCGCCGAGCAGTATGGCGAACGGCAATCCCCTGGCCATTTTGAAGGGGTTTTCGCGCTTTGCCAGCGTGACAAGCGAGACGCTCACGAGCCCCACCACGTGTATGATAAGCGTGGTGAGATGCTCGCCGTAAACCGCAGTGAGCTCCACGTTGACGGCGAGCATGGCGGCTATTACAAGGGCTGCGGACCCTGCGACGGCATAATACAACGTGTTTCCCTCCGTAAATGCTCTCGCCCACGGGCGAAAAATTTATAGTATCACGTTACACTCAAGATAGCAAGAGGGATATTGCAAAGTTTTGCGCATTTATTCGAGCTCAAGCCGCTTGTAGGGAGGGGAATTCTCGTCCGTGGCGGCAAAGGCGGCGCCTATTTTGCCAAAGAAGCCGCGCTTTTCCGGGCGGGGCACGTCGGCCAGGCGCGCGTCAATGTCTAAGAGCTCGAGCACGGCGGTAATGCCGACGCCGGCCTCGGCGCGCTCGAGCGTCCCGGCGTAGGCTAGGCCCGGGTTGCGGTCACCCATGCTGCTGCCGTACTCGTCACTCTTCAGGACACTGCCAATCACGGCGTGGAGGTTTATCTCCGGCGTCTCGCCGCCGAGGAGCTCTCCGGTGACGGGGGCGAGCTCGTAGTCCCACGAGTCGTTATATGACCAGACGGACAATCCGCCGCCGTTTCTGTCGTAGCTGCCCAGCATCACACAGGAGCACGAGCCGTAGGCTCTCACGAGTGCAAACTTTATGTCCTCTTCGGCGGCGAGCTCTTTCAGTGCATCGCACAGCTCCTCGCCTCACTCGAGCGCGGCGACTATTTTGTTCCCGGTTCGGACGTATTCCATTTTTCCCCCTCCTCGCCGCCGGCTCTCCGGCCAGCGTGCGGCAGATTCCAGCGGAAATAGGCGCTGAGCAGCCGTATTATCACGACCGCCGCCATGCCGAGCGTTATGGCCAAGGTCTCCCCGGTGAACTGCATGAGCACGACGCATACCACCGCGCCAAATATCGACGCGCTGGCATAGACGTGCTTGAGGAATATCACGGGCGTCTGCCCCGCGAGCACGTCGCGCAGCACGCCGCCGCCCACGCCCGTGACCACGCCGACGAACACCAGCAGAAACGCGCCGTAGTCCTGGCCCTGGCCGAGCGCCGTGCCTATGGCCGAGACGGTGAACGCCCCGAGGCCGAGGCTGTCCATCACAAGCATTGTGATGCCGTATGGTCCCGAGGTCTTTTCCGTCCAGCCGCGCCGCGCAATCAAAAACACGACGACGGCAGCACCGATGGCGAGCAGGGCGTATACCGGGTGCTGGAACGTCCTCGGCGGGGTTATGCCGAGTATCAAATCGCGTATTATGCCGCCGCCGACGGCGGTAGTGAGGCCGAGGATGATAACGCCGAAAATGTCCATATCCCGCCGCACGCCGACGAACGCGCCCGAGACGGCGAAGGCCGCGGTGCCTATGAGTTCAAGTATGAGCAGTACCGTGTCCATCAAATGCTCCCCCAGGGTGGCAGCAGCGCGAGCACGCCGGAGGGCGTCTCCCGCGTGAGTACAAAGCCGCTCGTGTCCGCAAAGCGCACCTCCACCGGCGCGAAGAGGCTTGTAAACTCCTCAAGCCGGCGCAGTCTGCGGCTCCCGCCGCCGACGTTGTAGTGCATGGGCAGTATGACTCGGGGCGACGCCGCGCGGCAGAGCTCATAGGCCGAGTACGGCTCTATGGTCAATATCCCGCCTACGGGCACCATGAGCGCGTCGGCGCCGGTTATGCGCGACATCCCGTCCTGCGAGAGCTTGCAGCCGAGGTCGCCGAGGTGGATGATCTTCAGGCCCTCGGCGCGGATTATGCGCACGAGGTTTTTCCCGCGCAGCCTCCCGCCCATGACGTCGTGGTCGGTCTCAAGCGTCTCAATCTCAAACGGCGAGGCGGCGGCGCTATGGCGCAGCTTTACGTCCCCGGCGGCGCAGTGGCCGTCGTGCCCGTGGCTGCACAGCACCTCGTCCGCGCACAAGTCCAGCGCGGGAAATCCCGCGAGCGTGCCCGCACGGTATGGGTCGAGCGCCAGCGTATAGCCCCCGCTCTCTATTTCAAAGCAGGCGTAGCCGTGCCAGGTTATGCGCATAAACTCCCCTCCTAATCAGGTCTGCGACTATTCTAAACCGCGCGCGGAAACTTTTCAACGCCTTTTGCAGATTGCGCTCGGGAATATCTGATGTTATAATGGATACATCTAAATTAACGGAGGCACGGCATGAACAAAAAGGAACTTGTAAGCGAGCTCATATCCGCCGTCGCGTACATCGTACTTGGCCTGGTGCTCGCGCTCAACCCGGACACAAGCGCGACCATAATATGCAAGGGCATCGGCATCTGTGCCCTGGCTTACGGCGCGTTTCTGCTGCTGTTCTACTTCCTGCGCCGGGGCAACGACGACATCTCTCGCTTTACGCTGCCCGTCGGCATCGCCTTTGCCGCGCTGGGCGCGTTCTGCCTCATAGCGCCGAGGGTGGTTCTCTCTATCATCCCGCTCATCTTCGGCATCATCATGCTCATAGACGGCGCCGGCAAGCTCGGCCGGGCGCTGGAACTGCGCCGCTCCGGCTTTGTGCGCTGGAGCGTAGTCGCCTGCGTCGCGGTGTTCATCATGCTCTTCGGCGTGCTGCTCATCACGCAGCCGTACATAGCCGCCGAAACCGTCATGCGACTCTTCGGCGCGATGCTCGCCGCCGACGGCGCGATTGACTTGTACTTCATGTTCCGCATCTACCGCCTGAGCAGCAAGAGATAGCCCGCCGCACAGAAAAGCCCCCGCCGGAAGGCGGGGGCTTTGCCATGTCAGCCGATATCGTACTTTGACATGTCCACGTCCATAAAGCTCACGCGCGTGTACTCAGGCGTGCGCGGCACGGGGCAGGTGCAGTCGAAGCCTATCTTGGCCGCGACGTTGTCCTTCACGACCGGGTTGAGCTCGTGGCCGAATGCGCCCGGGATAATTACGACGTCCTTCGCCGGGTCGTAGCGCGTGCATATCGCCCGCTCGACGTCCTCGGCGTCGAAGATGTTGACGTCGCTGTTCACAACCGTGACCATCTGCAGGTCCGAGAAGGCGGCGAAGGCCGCCATTATGGCGTTCTTGGCCATGCCGTTGGCCGGCGGGTCCATCTGCAGCACTACATGGTAGTGGCTGCCGCCGTGGGTCATGTACACGTTCTTTAGGCCCTTCACCTGGCGGCTTATCGTGCGGAACAGGTTGGCTTCGATGCCCAGCCCCTGGCCGTTCCACACTTCCTTGCCCGGGTGCAGCGTGCTTATGATGGGGTCGCGCCGCATGGTCATGGCCTTCACTTTGACCACCCAGCGGTCGGCTCGGGTGGCGTAGTAGCCGCTGACCTCGCCGAACGGCCCCTCCGGCTCGCGCACGTATGGGAGTATCTCACCCTCCATGATCAGCTCGGCGTCTGCGATGCCCTCCACGCCCACGGTGAGGCTCTTGCATAGCCGCGCGGGCTCGCCGAGCAGGTACGAGGCCACGGCCAGCTCGTCGACGTCAATCGGCGCGGCGGAGCTCGGCGTGGTGGCCGCGACGAAATAGGCCGGATGCGTGCCGTTGTTGATAGTTATCTCCAGCCCTTCACCGCGCGCCTCGGCGCGCTCGTAGTAGTCGCGCAGGTGACGGCCCACATCCATGAGCAGCCCGAGCCGGTCTTTGCCCGTGACCATGAGCCTGTGTACGGACGTGTTGCGCACGCCGGTGTCCGGGTCTTCGCGATAATGACGCAGTTGGAGAAATACGGCCCGCCGTCGAGCAGCGCGTGGGTCGGCACGGGTATCCTGCCGAGGTCCGGCTCGGGGAACACGATCTCCTGGGACGGCGCGTCCTCGACTACGACCGGGGCTATCGGGTTTTGCTTGAGCGAATCCACGGCGTCCGCAAACAGCCAGGGGATATCCGCGGCGGGGCGGTCAAAGATAGCGGCTATGTTGTCCCGGTTCCACCACATGCCGGTGGTCAGCGGATAGTCATATCCCTTCACCTTGTCGAAAACAAGGGCCTTGCCGCCTTCGAGCTTTGCGCTTATGCCCGAGAGCTCGTGTACCGGGTCTACCTCTGTTTTTACATGGGCCAGACGGCCCGCCGCCTCCATTTTGTCGAGGCAATAGCGTAAATCCTTCATGTTAAGCCTCCTGTATCGTTGTCCGCCCCGTTCCAGGCGCGAAAGCCCTTCGGCACGATGCTGAACTGCATAAGCGCCTTTCCCAGGACATGGTCCGCCGCATCGTCCAGGCTCTGCGGCCTGTTGTAGAACGTCAGCATCGGCGGGACTATGGCGCAGCCCAGCCTTGCAAGGGTCAGCATGTTCTCAAGGTGTATGGCGCTCAGCGGCGTCTCCCTGGGCATCAGCACCAGTTTCCGCCCCTCTTTTATGCACACGTCGGCCGCCCGCGTGAGCAGGCTGTCCGAATAGCCGTGCGCTATGGCAGAGAGCGTTTTCATGCTGCACGGGGCGATTATCATTCCGTCCGTCAAAAACGAGCCGCTGGAGATTGCGGCGGCAAGGTCGTCGGCGTCAAAAGCGTGGTCGGCAAGCTCCCTGGCCGCAGACGCCGTCACGCCGCACTCCAGGCCCAGGTTCCGCTCCGCGCCGCGGCTCATCACCAGGAAGGTCTCTGCATCCGGCGTGTCACGCAGCATCTCGAGCAGCCTGAGGCCAAGCACAACCCCGTCCGCGCCGCTTATTCCGACTATAATTCTCTTACCGCTCATCGATACCCCGCGTCTCCTGTAATCATAAGTGTTGATAAAATATT
>CAYXVA010000054.1:0-2493 GCA_964467975.1 uncultured Oscillospiraceae bacterium
AGCTCTCCAGCGGCAACGTCGACTGCGCCTGGGGCGGGCTCGCGCTGGACACCAGCACCCGCGATTTCACGGTCCTCACGCCGTATCTGACCGACGAGCTGGTTATAATAACCCGCGCCGACATGGGCGCGAAGAGCCTGCGTGGCCTCAACGGCGGGAGCCTCGCCATCACAACCGAGCAGAAGTACATAGACCTGCTCAACGCAAACCCCAAGCTCATGGAGCGTTTTTCGGAGATAAAGCGCCTCTCCGGCGGCCTGCAAGCGCTGCTCGACGCGCTCAACTCCGGCAGCGTAAACGCCGCGCTCGTGAGCAGCACAGCCCTGCTGCACTACGGCTCGTGACGCACAGTCCGCTGTCCGGGAAAGCGCTCGGCGGCATAAAACTATGCCCGATTGCTTTGGCGGCCGTCTTTGCCGTCCTCGGCCTTTCTGCCGAAGAACAGCGCCAACACGACGCAGACGGCGATCCCGGCCCCGTAGGGGATGAGATACAAAAACGCCGTGCAGGCCGGGGCGCTGTAGGCGGCGTACCGCCCTCCCCACTGCAGCGCGCAGTAGTTGTATGCGACCACCGCGCACATGACGTCGGACAGCACGGCCGCCGAAAACCAAAGGACGGCACGGATGACTCTGTACGTTTTCACGTTATTTCCTCCTCACTATCAGATACAGGCCTATCGCCATTGCCGCGATACAGGCAATGAAAAGGACTCCGGTGCCGTTTATCGTGACGGCAGAGGACTCGTTCATTTGCTCCGCGGCCCGCGGGGACAGCACGGCTGCCAGCCCCGTTATGACCAGCGCGATGACCCCGGCAAAGCACAGCACAAGCCCGAGCACGGTCTCCGTCCGCTTCGCCGGGTGCCCCCGAGCCGGGGCGTCCTCCCGGTTGGCCGGGTCTGGAGCGGTGTCGGAGGTCAGCTCGTCGAGCGAGACGCCGAAGCACTCGCAGAGCGCGCACAGCTTTTCCAGCTCCGGCACGGACAGTCCGCCCTCCCATTTTGAGACGGTCTGTCTCGAGACGCCGAGCTTCTCCGCTAGCTGCTCCTGCGACAGAGAGCTCTGTCGCCTGAGCGTGTAGATGTTTTCCGACAGCATTGGCGATACCCCCTGAGACTACTATACAGCAAACGGACGGCGCACGCCAGCAACCGGGGTTGAAAATTCCGCAACCGGCGGCTGCTTTCCGTAAACTTCCGTTTCCATTTTAAAATACCGGCGCGCGCTTTGCAAGCCCGGGCATCCGGGTGCGGCGTGCGCAGCCTGCCGCAGCGCGCGGCGAGGAACGGCGGCGCCTTTGTGATTGACCGCACGGGAGGCCGTATGTTATAATTATAAGTTGCAAAACATGTTTTAAGGAGCGCTTATGTGGGTTAGCGAAAACTGGCGGGATTACGAGCTCATCGATTGCTCGAGCGGCGAAAAGCTGGAGCGTTGGGGGGACTATACCCTCGTGCGGCCCGACCCGCAGGCCATCTGGAAAACGCCCCGGCGAGACAAGCGCTGGACGCGCTGCGACGGCCGCTATGAGCGCAGCCATTCCGGCGGCGGGGCCTGGGACAAGCGCTCCCTCCCCGAGAGCTGGCAGATACGCTACGGGGACTTGAAATTCAACGTCAAGCCCATGAACTTCAAGCACACCGGCATTTTCCCCGAGCAGGCGTCCAACTGGGACTTCATCATGCGCAAGATACGCGCTGCCGGGCGGGAAATAAGCGTTTTGAACCTCTTTGCCTACACCGGCGCGGCCACGGTCGCGGCTCTTTCCGCCGGCGCGAGCGTCTGCCACGTCGACGCGGCGAAGGGCATGGTCGCCTGGGCCAAGGAGAACGCCGCGGCGAGCGGCGTGGCCGACAGGCCCGTGCGCTGGATAGTGGACGACTGCGCCAAGTTCGTCGAGCGCGAGATACGGCGCTCTCGGCGCTACGACGCAATCATCATGGACCCGCCGAGCTACGGGCGCGGCCCGGGCGGCGAGGTCTGGAAGCTCGAGGACAGCCTCTGGGACTTCGTGAGCCTCACGGCGGGCGTGCTCAGCGACGACCCGCTCTTTGTGATAATCAACTCCTACACCACGGGCCTCGCGCCCTCGGTGTTGACCTATATCAGCGAGAGCATATTCACGCGGCGCTTCGGCGGCAAATCGGAGAGCGACGAGCTCGGCTTGCCCGTCACGGCGTCGGGGCTCTGTCTGCCGGCGGGCGCGGTCTGCCGCTGGGAGAGCGGGAGGTAAGGCTATGCCCATAATCAAAACCGAAAATCTGCACTTCACCTATCAGGGCGACGAGCACGAGACGCTCCACGGCGTCAACCTCGAGATCGAGGAGGGCACTTTCGTCACCATTCTCGGCCACAACGGCTCGGGCAAGAGCACGCTCGCCAAGCTCTTCAACGGCATACTCCTGCCGAACGAGGGCAAGGTCTATGTCGACGGGATAGACACCTCCCACGAGGACAAGCTGCTCGACGTTCGCCGTACCGTCGGTCTGGT
>CAYXVA010000054.1:2503-6003 GCA_964467975.1 uncultured Oscillospiraceae bacterium
GTCGTCGAGGACGACGTGGCTTTCGCGCCCGAGAACCTGGGCGTGGAACCGGCGGAGATACGCCGCCGCGTGGACGCCGCGCTCAAGACTGTGGGCATGTATGAGTACCGCATGCACGCGCCGCACCTCCTCTCCGGCGGGCAGAAACAGCGTGTAGCCATCGCAGGCGTGCTCGCCATGCAGCCGAGGTGCATAGTGCTCGACGAGCCGACTGCCATGCTCGACCCCATCGGACGCCGCGAGGTCATAGCCACCGTTACAAGCCTCTGCCGCGAGCAGGGCATCACCGTCGTGCTCATAACCCACCACATGTCGGAGTGCATAGGCGCCGACAGGCTCGTCGTCATGAGCGAGGGCAATATAGTCGCCGACGGGACGCCGCGCGAGGTGTTCTCGCAGGTGGAACTGCTCCGCCGCGAGGGACTGAGCGTGCCCGCCACGACGGAACTGATCTACGAGCTCGACAATGACGGCTGGAGTCTGCCCCTCGACGCGCTCACAGTTGACGAGTGCGCGGACGCCATAGCCGACGCGCTTAGATAAGGGAAAAGGATGCTGCGCCAATGGACGCTGTCATAAGAGTAGAAAACCTCACGCACACCTACAGCGTGGGCACGCCGTTTGAAAAGACGGCGATACACAACATAAACGTCGACTTCCACCCCGGCGAGCTGGTGGCCATAATAGGCCACACCGGCTCGGGCAAGAGCACCTTCATGCAGCACCTCGACGGCCTGCTCGCCCCCACGAGCGGACACGTGTACTGCGACGGCGTGGACATCTTCTCTACGAAGGAGGCCACGCGCGACGTGCGCTTCAAGGTGGGGCTCGTGTTCCAGTACCCGGAGTATCAGCTCTTCGAGGAGACGGTTTACAAGGACATCGCCTTCGGGCCGAAGAACATGAAGCTCTCCGAGGGCGAAATTGACGAGCGCGTACGCGAGGCCGCGGGCTTTGTCGGCATCGGCGAGGAGCTCTTCGAGCGCAGCCCGCTCGAGCTCTCCGGAGGCCAGAAGCGCCGCATCGCCATCGCCGGAGTGATTGCCATGCGCCCGAAGGTACTGATACTCGACGAGCCCACGGCCGGCCTCGACCCTGCCGGCTGCGAGGGCATAATACAGAACATTCTCGACTACCGCGCCGAGACCGGCTCGACGGTGCTGCTCGTCACGCACAGCATGGACGACGCGGCGCGCATAGCCGACCGGCTCGTGGTCTTTCACGAGGGCGGCATAGCCATGGACGGCACCCCCGACGCGGTGTTCTCCCGCTCAACCGAGCTGACCGCGATGGGCCTCGACGTGCCGCACTCCGCGGCGATAGCCCAGGCGCTGCGCGAGCGCGGGGTAGCGCTGCCGGAGTCCATCTACACGCTCGAGCGCCTCAAGGCCTCGCTCGTATCGCTCAGGAAGGGGGGCGGCAACTGATGCTCAAGGACATCACCCTCGGCCAGTACTTCCCCGGCGACACCATAATACACAAGCTCGACCCGCGCACCAAGCTGATATTGGTGATAGTCTTTATCGTCGCGCTGTTCCTGGCGGTCGACTGGATAAGCTACGCCGTGATGTTCATCATCACCGTGCTGTGCGTGAAGCTCTCGACCGTCAAGTTCAAGAGCATTATGAAGGGCCTCAAGCCCCTCATATTCATCATCGTATTCACCGGCATACTCAACCTCTTCTACACCCAGGGCGGCACCGTGCTCGTCGACTGGTGGATTTTCACCATCACCACTGCCGGCATCAAGCGCGCGTTCTTCATGATACTGCGCATCATGCTGCTGATAACGGGCGCGTTTTTGCTCACTTACACCACGAGCCCTATTGCGCTCACGGATGGGCTTGAAATCCTTTTGAACCCGCTCAAGAAGATAAAGGTCCCCGTGCACGAGATGAGCATGATAATGAGCATGGCGCTCAGATTCATACCCACGCTCATTGAGGAGACGGACAAGATAATGAGCGCGCAGAAGGCGCGCGGCGCCGACTTCTCCACCGGCAAGCTCACCGAGCGGGCCAAGGCGCTGCTGCCGCTGCTAGTGCCGCTTTTCGTCTCGAGCTTCCGGCGCGCCGACGAGCTCGCCGTCGCGATGGAGAGCCGCTGCTACCACGGCGGCGAGGGGCGCACGCGTATGAATTCACTGCACATGGCGCGGCGCGACTACCTGGCCTTCCTGGCCGGGGCCGTCATGCTCGGCGGCATGATAGCGCTGAACGTGTACGGCATATGAGGAACATCGCCATAAAGCTGCGCTACGACGGCAGCGCCTACCACGGCTGGCAGGTGCAGAAATACGACGTCTCCGTCGCGGCGACGGTAGAAAAAGCGCTCGGCAAGGTCTGCGGCCACCCGGTCAAGGTCACCGGCTGCGGCCGCACGGACGCGGGCGTCCACGCGCTGAATTACTGCGCAAACTTCCGCACGGACAGCCGCATCCCCGTCGACCGCATCCCCCTCGCGGTGAACACCCGGCTCCCCGACGACATCGCCGTCCTCGGCGCCATCGAGGCCCCCGAGGACTTCAACGCGATACTCAGCTGTATTCAAAAGGAATACGTCTACAGGATAATGAACACGCGCATTCGCGACCCGTTTTTGCAAAAGCGCGTGTGCTTCTACCCCGCACCTCTGGACATAGAGCGCATGAAGGCGGCCGGACGCGCCTTTGAAGGCACGCACGACTTTGCCGCCGTGCGCAGCGTGGGCACCGAGACAAAGACGACGGTGCGTACGGTCCACTGGTGCCGCGCCGAGCGCGTGGGCGACGAGATAACCGTCGCCGTGTGCGCCGACGGCTTTTTGTACAACATGGTGCGCGCCATCGTCGGCACCATGGTCTACGCCTCCCACGGCAAGCTCGAGCCCGAGGACATTCCGTCGCTGCTGGAAACGCGCGACCGGCGCCTCACAGGGCCTACGATGCCGCCGCAGGGGCTGTACCTCAACAGGGTCTGGTACGAAGGAGGAGCCGGGCGGCTGATGCTCTCTTGAGAGGTGTCGCCCATGAACGCGCTAACCAAGCGCAAAAGTACCGTCACAGCGTTTTGCTGTCTGCTGCTGGCCATCATCGCCGTGGTCTGGGCCGCCAGCGCAAGCCGCACAAGGGAAAATAAGGACTCCGAACTCGGCACGCCCGTCGGGAACTCTTTCGCGCAGTTTTCGTCGGATAGTGTGGAAGTCGTCAGTGAAAGCGGAGAGCTCATATACTCTGCGCCCTTCGATTTTCCCGACCGCTTCCTGACGCGCTCCGGCGAGGTCGCCGCCGCCTGGTCCGTGGGTGGGAACACAATCGTTTTCCTCGGCGAGGGAGGCTGGAAGCAGGCCGAAACGGCCGGGGCCGTCCTCGGCGTGTTCGGCTCCGACGCCGGAGCGGTATGCGCCATATGTGAGACGGCCTCCGGAGACATGCTGGCCGACGTTTACGGCGCCGCCGGGCTGGCCTTTTCGCTCACTGCGGACGGATTTTTCCCGCTTGCCGCCGCAATTTCGCCCTCCGG
>CAYXVA010000054.1:6103-7896 GCA_964467975.1 uncultured Oscillospiraceae bacterium
AGTACCTCGAACGGGCGGCCTACGCCGTAGGCTGGGACGACGGCGGGCCCAACATCTTGTATTTTGACTGAGAGATAATTTTTAAGGAGGACAGGGCTGTGCATATAGTCATAGATCTCGTGCTGCTGGCCATAGTAATAATCTGTGTCTGGTCGGGTTACAAAAAAGGCTTTATAATAGGCATAGCCAACCTGCTGGGCATAGTCGTCTCGCTCTACGCCGCCGTGCTTGTCTCCAGCGCGTTCTCTTATGACGTCGTGCCCGTGCTCCGCCCCTTCGTCAGCGGCTACCTCGAAGGCCAGATGGGCAACACCGTACTCGAGGAAATGGGCATCGCCAACACCGACCTGAGCTATGAGGACATCCTCGCCGGCGACGCCGAACTCAGGCACGAGTTCTGCGTCGCGACCTACGCCACCGTCGGCATCTACGGGGACGCGGCGGACCAGATGGCCACCGAGGCCGAGGAATACGCCGACACCAACTCCGTGCAGATAAGCGAGGCCGTCGTGGAGGTGTTCTGCCAGCGCGTCACCTATGTGGCCGGCGTAACGCTTATCTTTTTAATCTTCCTCATTGCGCTTATGGCCATTGCCAACATCCCCAACCTCTCCTACCGGATACCTAACATGGATCTGCTCAACGACATTGGCGGCGCAGTCATGGGCCTTGTAAACGGCGTGTGCTACTGCATGCTGATTGCCTGGCTGCTGCGCTTCCTCGGATTGATTATAGGCGCCGACACCTTTGAGAGCACTCTTCTCGCACGCTTCTTCCACTCGATCGACCTTCTCACCGTCGGCGTAGGCATATAGCCAATCGTTGCACAAGTTATGAACAAACTGTCAATTTCGCTTCAGCGGTGTTGACAAGTTACACGCTTAGTGATAAATTAGCACTCAGGTAAAAAGAGTGCTAATTTTCTTTTTCCGTATATGGTGATGGAAAATTTTGAGATAAACAGGAGACCTTATTATGCAACCTACCCTTTGCTCCCGCTGCAATAAAAACGTGGCGGTAATATTCATAACCCGCATGGACGGAGGGCAGCCCAAGAACGAGGGGCTGTGCCTCAAGTGCGCCCGCGAGCTGCACATCAAGCCCGTCGACGACCTCATAAACAAGATGGGGCTCTCCGACGACGACCTTGACAACCTCTCCGGCGAGATGATGGAGGCGCTCGGCAACGCCGAGGGGCTCATGGACATCGAAAACACCGATTCCGACGCGGACGACGACGGCAAGACCGCAACCTTCCCATTCCTGAACCGGCTGATGGGCCAGATGGGCGGCCAGGGCTCGAACCAGAACCCCAACAACCTGCCTGCGCAGAACACGCCGAACCAGGGCGGTCAGGGCGGCCCCACGCCTCAGAGCGCCCCGCCGCAGTGCGGCAAGCGCAAGTTCCTCGACAGCTACTGCTTCGATTTGACGCAGCGCGCGCGCGAGGGCAAGCTCGACGCGATGATTGGCCGCGAGGAGGAGCTCGAGCGCGTCATACAGATACTAAACCGCCGCCAGAAGAACAACCCCTGCCTTATCGGCGAGCCAGGCGTCGGCAAGACGGCGATAGCCGAGGGCCTCGCTCAGCGCATAGCTTCCGGCGACGTGCCCTACAAGCTGCGCGACAAGGAAGTGTATCTGCTCGACCTCACCGCCCTCGTCGCCGGTACGCAGTTTAGAGGCCAGTTCGAGAGCCGCATGAAGGGGCTCATTGAGGAAATACGCAAGACCGGCAACATCATCCTCGTCATAGACGATCTCTTCAATCTCGGCGCAGTCTTCTGGCTGCT
>CAYXVA010000055.1:0-4887 GCA_964467975.1 uncultured Oscillospiraceae bacterium
CTTATTATACCTTATCGTAGTGGGCGCGAAGGGCAAGTGGCGTGCGCCCTTTGCCCTTCCACACGCGCCATAGCGTTCAGCCTCCGGCGAGTGCAATGGCACGCTGCATCAAACTTGGCACGCGGCGGATTTCCTGCATCGTGTTGAACGGCGAAACGCTCAACCTCACCGTGCCGGTCTCTGCCGTTCCGGCGCTCTCGTGGGCATACGGCGCGCAGTGCAGTCCCGCACGCACACAAACGCCCAGCGCACCGAGCGCCGCGCCAAGCTCCTCGCTGCCGACACGCTCGTGCCGTATGGACAGCACGCCGGCCTGAGCCGCCTCGTCGGGCGCGAGATAGACCTCAAGCCCCTGTATACTGCGCAGCTGCTGCGCGAGTGTGCATATCAGGCGGCGTTCATGCGCCTCAATCACCGCCGTGCCGCGGCGGCGGATATATTCTACTCCTGCCAGCAGACCGGCGACACCGGGGACATTGTGAGTCCCGGCCTCTAGGCGGTCCGGCAGGAAATACGGCATGTTCTGGCTCAGGCTCGCCGAGCCCGTGCCGCCCGCCATTATCGGCGAGGCGTTCGCGCCGCAGAGCAGTACACCGGTTCCCTGGGGTCCCAGTAATCCCTTGTGCCCCGGCATCGCTACAAACGCCGCGCCGAGCTTCTGCATATCAACGTCCAACGCGCCCGCGCTCTGCGAGGCGTCCAGTATAAACGGCACCGAATACTCCCGGCAGAGCGCCGCAATGGAGTACACCGGCAGTATGAAGCCAAAAACGTTCGACACATGAGTGCACACAACGCACGCGGCGCCGGGTATACGCCGCTTAAAGCCCTCAAGCGTGGCGTCGGAGTCGAAAAGCTCAGTGCGCACAACGTCAATGTCCGCACCCAGCATGTTCAGCGGGCGCGTGACAGCGTTGTGCTCCCAACCGGATATAACCACTCTGTCGCCCGGCGAGATAAGAGAAGCGAGGGCAATGTTTAGGCCGTGAGTCGCGTTCATCGTGAACACGACGTTCTCTGGTTCCGGGACGTTGAAAAGCGCGCTGAGCGCCTCGCGGCACTCAAACACTTTCTCGCTTGCAAGCTGTGCCGGACGGTGGCCGCCCCTGCCCGGGCTGGCCATGGTGCGCATGGCCGAAACCATGGCATCGGCGACGGCGCGCGGCTTCTGTAGCGTCGTGGCGGCGCTGTCAAGGTAAATCACCGCGCCACCTCCACATATCTGCCGTCCGGTTCGGCCCTGTACAGCTTGCCGTGCGGCACCCCGGCGCGGCCCAACACGGCAAGCGCATTGTTAAAATAGCGCTCCGCGACCACGACACAGTAGCCGCAGCCGTTGCCTGTCAGCCCCTGCGGGGCGCGGGCTATAGTCGCCGTTATCCCCGCGCGCTCGAGCGCCAGGTTCGCCCGTTGAGCGTAAGTCAGCGACCGGCACATGATCAAATAGCGCTGCATATATACAAACCTCCACGTTAGTGCAGGGCAATGCCCTTAGGTCATAATATGCAGCGCTATGCGATTTGTTTGCCTTGAGGAACCGTAAGATACCAACCCACGCGCAAGCGCAAGGCATCGGCGGCAGTCAGGCGGACTTTATCCGGCTGAGCCATATGTTTTGCGTGTGTACGCGCTCAGCATTTCGGCGACAGCGTCTAGACCCCGTCAGGTATGGCGTAGCCTTCTCCGCCAACCGTTGCCTTGCTAATACCGACGACCAGCTCGCAGGGAGCGCCGTCTCCGGAAAATGTCAGGAGAATCGGGCTCTCTCCCGTATAAGTATCCGCAGCGGGCTCCCAAAGGCCTATCTCCAGAGCGTCGAGCACGTTGGAAATGAGCTGTGCATCCGTCGTCCGTGAGGCGCCCAGCCTGAAATCGGAGAGATGGGTGTCGACTCCGCCGTACTCGAGTGACGTGTAGCCGGTGTGTCCGAGGACGTAGAGCCTGTACCAGCTCTCTCCCCGGTCGTCGCTGCGGAAATAGAGCGTCTGCCTGGTGAGCTCGGGGTCCTCCGGCTCCAGCAGCACCGCAATAACTATGCCGCCGTCGCGTGTAAGCACCAGTCCCGACGCGCTCCCGGCACCGGCGCTGAAGCCGACCAGACCGAAGCCGTCCGGCGTAAACAGCGTGCCCGTGACATCGCCGTCCGCGACAGCGCATAGGGGCATCCAGCTCTCGCCCGCGTCGTTCGTGAGGTATGCCTTGAAGCCGCCGTCCGTCCCGGGCTCGAGCACGGCCTCGTTCCAGTTCTCCGGCTCAGTTCCCGTGCCGCAGAGCGTGTAAACTTTGCTGCCGTCGCACCACGTTGCCGCATTCACATCCTGCGAAATGAAATAACTCGCGAAAAGCGCCGACTCAGCCGAAGGGAAAGTGACCGTACCAGTAGAGCCGTCCGTCCAGTAAAGCTCAACGGAGTACTCGGGCCCCGGGCCGAAAACAAGGCCGCAGCCGTTTTCGCTCCAGTCCATAGGCACGGCCTTAAAGCGCGAAAAAGCGGTTCCGCCATAGACCGGCTCTGCCTACGCCACGGTTGGAACTGGCGTCTGCGCCTCATCGGAAGGCGGAGCCGATGCAGGCGCAGGCTCGGCGATGCAAGCGGTGAGAATGAAGGCGAGACAGAGTGCGAGTGCGAGAACAGTACGGCGCATGGGCTCACGCCCTTTCATTTCGTTATCAGCGCGACGGCGTGGGCGGCTATGCCACTTCCGTCGCCGGTGAAGCCGAGCTTCTCCTCGGTTGTGGCCTTTACGCTTATCTGCGCAGCGTCAGCGCCGGCGGCGCGGGCAATATTCCCGCGCATCTGCTCTATGTACGGCGCGAGCTTGGGCCGCTGGGCGATCACCGTCGAGTCCACGTTGCCGAGCTCGTACCCGGCGGAGCGCAATACGCGCATGACCTCGGCGAGCAGAACGAGGCTGTCCGCGCCCGCGTAGCGCTCATCGGTGTCCGGGAAGAGCTTGCCGATGTCGCCGAGCGCCGCCGCGCCCAGTATTGCGTCCATTATCGCGTGGACGAGCACATCGGCGTCGCTGTGGCCGAGAAGGCCGCGCTCATACGGTATTTCGACGCCGCCGAGGATAAGTTTTCGCCCTTCGACGAGCCGGTGCACGTCGTAGCCGTGGCCTATTCTAAACATCAGTCCTCTCCCCTTCCCTCGAGTATTGCCTCGGCGGCATACACGTCCGCCGGGGTCGTGAGCTTCAGGTTTTCTTCGCTGCCCTCGGTCAGAAAAACCTCGGCGTCCATGAGCATGACCGCCGCGCAGTCGTCCGTGAGCGAGAGCTTCAGCCTTGCCGCCTCGGCGAGCGCGGCCCGGATCAAGTCCGCGCGGAACACCTGCGGCGTCTGCATGAGGTAGAGCTCGTCGCGCTCGAGCGTACGAAGCACCCGCCCGCCGCGCGCCTGCCTCACGGTGTCCTTAACGTGTATGGCCGGGGCCACCGCGCCGCGCTGCTGTGCCGCCCTGACGGCGCGCTCGATTATCTCCTGCGTCACCAGTGGCCGCGCGGCGTCGTGTATGGCGATGAGCCCCGCGTGCTGCGAGCACTGCTGTACACCGAGCCAGGACGAGGCTGTGCGCTCGGCCCCGCCCTCTATGACGCACTTGAGCTTTTTTATGCCGGCCTCGCGGGCTATGTTGGCAACCGTTGGGATTTTCTCGTCGCGAGTGACGACGACTATCTCGTCTATGTATCTGCTCTGCTCGAAAGCGAGCATCGTGCGCTCGATAACCGCTCGGCCGCGCAGCTCCATGTGCAGCTTGTCCGCGCCCATTCGCGTAGACGAACCCCCAGCGACTATAACCGCCGAGCAAAACGGCGTGTCCTTTGGCTTATTTCGCATGGCGTATACCTCGTTTTTGCTTGATGCGGTCATTATACCGCGCCGCGCTCAGATTTGTAAAGCGCACGGCGAAATGCGTGCTAAACCGCCGTATTTCGCTGCTCAAACCGAACCCGCCCACTCCGCGCGGCCCGGGGCGAGGCGTCTTTCACCCCTGTGCGTACACTATGCTTTTAACGCATTCGTTTTCGTCGAGGCTGAAGCGCACGCTGCTCTCGCCGTCGCTGTATTGGATATATCTGCCGCCAGCGTCCGTCCCGATAACTCCGTATGCGCCGCCCTCGCTGCCGTAGATATAGCCGTCGTCCATGCAGGAGTAGAGCGCGGCTGCCGGGAAGCGCGCTACAACCTCGTCGGCGCTCATGCCGACCGATATCCCGCGCAGGGCTTCCGAGGCGTAATCCGAAGCGGTCTCGTGGTTATACGGCATACTCTGCCAGAGCGCGGCGTCGGACACGTTATCCACCGACCCGAAGTATAGCCTGCGCCCGCCGGGCAAGGTCACGGAGTAGTCCGCATACCTACCGTCTTCAAGCAGGACGCCGTCGGGTTCCTCGGCGAAAGTCGCCTCCGTCTCATCTACTTTGCCGCAAATTAGCCTGCCGTCTTCGACATAGCTGTACCAGCAGGTAAAGCGCACTATGTCCATAAAGCCCTCCGTCGCCAGCCAGCCTTTTTCATCGCTGTCAGGAGAACCGCACAGGTATATACGCTCGTCGTCATACCCGGCAACGGGCAGATTGCGCTCATAGCGCACCAACTCGCGGTAACGCGCGGTGAGCGCCTGCTGCATCTCGCCGACGGTCACCGGCTCGTCGGCGCGGATTTTCCCGTCGGTCACCTCGTACCAGCCGTCGTAGTAGGCACAGTTGAGCTCGTCCCAGGCCCAGTGCGTCTCGTCTATATCGCTCGCGGGCAGCGGCTCACTCCCGCTCAGGTAGAACCAGTACGGGTACTGATACGTCCTCACCTCTCTGGCGAACTGCACGCGCTGGCGATGGCCCGTGCCTCGTCGGTACCGGGCGTGACATCCGTAAAGCGTAGCGA
>CAYXVA010000055.1:4897-6814 GCA_964467975.1 uncultured Oscillospiraceae bacterium
GAACTGCACGCGCTGAAGGAGTTGGGCGAATTCGGCGCGCGTGATGAGCTCGTCCGGACGGAACAAGCTGCCGTCTGACAGGCGTCCGCCGTCGTCCGTGTACTGCGTGAAAATGCCGTAACTGTCCAGATAGGCGATGGCCCGTGCCTCGTCGGTACCGGGCGTGACATCCGTAAAGCGTAGCGAGTACGCCGCGTCCTTGTTGTCCGCCGTGAGCATGTCCACGACGAACGCGGCGGCCTCGCCGCGGGTCATGGTCGCGCCTACCATCCCGTTTAGCTTCGCCGCGGCGGCGGGGAGCGACTCGCGCTCGAGCACGGGCTGGCCGTACGGCTCCGGAACAATCAGGTTCTCGCGCAGGGCGTCGAAGCCGACGGCGCCCGAGGCCAAATCAAGCCCTTCGACCTGCTCAAGGGGTAAATCGCTGCCGCCTGTGCCGGTGATATCGACATAGATATAATCCCGGCTGGCCTTTAGAACGCCGTGCACTCCGTGGTAGTCCTCATTATAGTAACGGGTCGGATTGAAATAGTCCTCCCTAGGCACAGCCATAACAGAACCGAAGGTACCCCGGTCACCCTCGTACTCGTGTGAGTAATAGAGGAAGCTCACGGCCTCCCCCGCCGGGATATACCACGGCCTGCCGTCGTTGATTAACACATAAGGCGCGGCAGTATCGGGGATTTCAAGCGAAAAGTGCTGCGTGTCGCTGGTAAAGGTGTATCCCTCATCCGCCAGACCAGCCAATACGACGGGTTCCTTGGGTATTCTCGGGTACATTGTCGGGTCCGGCAGTCTATTGAGGTCATTCGGCGACGCAGGATACGGTGTCGCTGACGGCGTCGTCTCCGGCGCGGGAGTACCGCAGGCGGTGAGAATAAGCATAATTGCAAGTACTGCGGCAATGGCTCGTTTCATGACGCACCCTCCCTAAATCTCTATATGCAAAAGGGACGGAAACGCCTGCTAAAAGGTTCCCGTCCCTTGCTGCATGGGCCTCACTGGCCCATCGCGCTGTCCAATCTCGCCTCGACCTCATCATAGCTTGAGCTCTCGGAGAGGACAATTTCCGATATAAGTATTTGTTTGGCGGAGTGGAGCATCTTGCGCTCCCCGGTTGAGAGCCCACGCTCCTTATCGCGCTGCATGAGCCCTTTTACGACCGACGCGACCTCCATCAGGTCGCCGCTCTTTATCCGCAGCATGTTTTCCCTGTAGCGTTTGTTCCAGTTCGACGTCATCTCCACGTGTATGCCCGGGATAGCGCCTATAATTTTTTCCGCCTGTTCCGCATCCACTATAGGCCTCACGCCAATCTCCTCGCAGGTCTCCACCGGCACCATGACCAGCATATCGCCCGCGGGCAGCTTCAGCACATAGTAGTCCCTTTCTTTGCCGTTGATTTTCTTCGTTACGATGCTGTCTATAACGCCAGCGCCGTGCATCGGATGAGCTATCCGGTCTCCTACCCGGAACGTCATTTTTACCTCCGTTTCCCTTTATTGCGGACGTTTCATTAACACATAAATAATTATACTCTTAAAAGTAAGATTTAGCAAGCAAAAACGGGGTAAATTCTTGAGAAACATTAAAAAAACAGCGCCGGAGCAGAGCACTGGCGCTGTTTTTCGCTTAAATTATCAGTCCTCGACGTCGTCGTCGATGAAATCGGGGATGTTGCCCTTGGCCTCGCCGGTCTCGCTGACCTCATAGACGAGGGCATCCTCCTCGGGGACGACGGGACGGCGCTCACGCGGCTCGCGAGGCTCACGCTCGCTGCGCTCACGGCGCTCGCGGCGCGGGGCCGGTTCAGGCTCGCTCAGGGCGCGGATTGACAGGCTGATCTTCTGCTTCTCGGTGTCGATGGCAGTGATCTTCGCGTCAACAATGTCGCCCACGCTCAGGACCTCGTCGGGC
>CAYXVA010000055.1:6824-7835 GCA_964467975.1 uncultured Oscillospiraceae bacterium
CCGATGCGGCGGTTGGCAATCTGGCTGATGTGGATCAGGCCGTCGACACCCTCCATGACCTCGGCGAACGCACCGAATGGCATGAGCTTGACAATCTTGACCTTGACAACGTCGCCGACCGAGCAGGTGTTGACAAACTTGGTCCAGGGGTTGTCCTCAGCCTTCTTGTAGCCGAGGGAAATGCGGCGCTGCTCGCGGTCAAAGCCAATCACGTAGACCTCGACCTCCTGGCCGACGGAGACGACCTCGGCCGGGTTCTTTATCCGGTTCCAGCTCAGCTCGGAGACGTGCACCATGCCGTCGATGCCGCCGATGTCGACGAACGCACCATAGCTGGTGAGGCTCTTCACGACGCCATGGTAAACCTTGCCGACCTCGATCTCGTTCCAGACGGCCTCGGCCTTCTCGCGGCGCTCCTTCTGAAGGACGGCGCGGATAGAGCCGACCACGCGGCGGCGGCCGCGGTTGACCTCGGTAATCTTGAGGCGGACGTTGGTCTTAACCAGCTGGGTCATTGGGGTGTCCTTGGGCAGACCGGACTGGCTAGCGGGCACGAACACGCGCACGCCGCCGACGTTGACAACAACGCCGCCCTTGTTCTCTTCGGTGACAAAGCCCTCGACGACGGTGCCGTCGGCCTGGGCCTGCTCGATAACCTGCCAGCTCTTGGCGGCGTCGAGACGCTTCTTGCTCAGCTGAGCGGTGCCTTCGATGTCGTTCACACGCACGACAATCGCCTCGACGGTGTCGCCGACCTTGACAGCGTCCTCGATGTTGACGGCGCCGTCGTTGGTGAACTCAGTCGTCGGGATGAAAGCAGAATACTTCGTGCCGAGGTCAACGCTTACCTCGGTGGGCGTGATAGCCACAACTGTTCCGGATACCCTGTCGCCATTATATATAGTCTTAAGAGAATCCTCCAGCATTTCGTCGAAGCTCTTTTCAGCCGCAGGCTTCTCGGCGGCTTCCGCTTCCTCAGCGGCGGGCGCTGCCTCCTCCGCAGGGGCAGCT
>CAYXVA010000056.1:0-7761 GCA_964467975.1 uncultured Oscillospiraceae bacterium
GTGCGGGCTGATGGCGGCGTGCAGCGTGCTTGTGCTGCTCGCGTGCTGGGCCGTCTCCGCGCTGACTGAGGGGTATCTGGCGCGGTACATTTCCCTGCTCCGGCAGGAGGTCTAGGGCGGGTACTACTCCAACCTCATACACTGGCTCACATGGTGGATGGTGCTCTCTTGCGCGGTACTCTCGGCCTGGGAGCTCGTGCGCAGCATAACCCGCGCGCACACCGAGGCGCGGGCGTTGAAGATAAGAAACCAGCTCGTGATGGACAACTACCGCTCGATAGAGGCCAAACTGCGCGAAAATGCCGCGCAGCAGCACGAGTTCAACCACCGCCTCGCGGCGATGGACGCGCAGCTCCAGGAGCGCGATTTCGAGGGCCTCGAGCGCAGCCTCGCCTCGTGGCGTTCGGACAGCGCCGGGGCCGGGCGCGTGCGCTTCACCGAGAACATTGCCGTGAACGCCATCATGCAGGACGCCGCGTCGCGCGCAGGGGCGCTGGGCGTGACTTTCCGCGCCTCGGCCCAGGTGCCGCGAGAGCTGTCGCTGCCCGAGGAGGACGTGTGCACGCTGCTCATGAACATGCTCGACAACGCCATTGAGGGCGTGCAGCGCACGCCGGAAGGCCGCGAGCGGCACATACGCTTCCAGGTGCGCGACACGGGGGGGCTTCCTCGCCGTGCTGTGCGAGAACACATTCGACGGGTGCGTCGAGACGGACGCGCAGGGCCAGCCGCGCACTGTCAAGGCCGAGAGCGAGTCGCACGGCTTCGGCATAGCGCAGATGCGCGCCGTGGCCGAGAAGTACGGCAGCATACTCGACGTGAGCTGGACGGACGAGCTCTTCACCGTGCAGACCGCGCTGAAATTGCCGGAGACGAAATGAAAAAAGCCGGGTTTCCCGACTTTTTTCATATTCCCGCGCGGTTTAAGTGCCGCACAAGCGCGCTTTGAAACGGCCGGTAAACCGTGCGGCTCACGGGCAGCGTCTCGCCGTCGAGCATGTGCAGCTCGCTGCGGCTCACGGCCTTGACCATCGCGAGGTTCACGAGGTAGCTCTTGTGGCAGCGTGAAAACATCCCGGCGGGCACGAGACGCTCCGCATCGTTGAGCGTCAGCGGGCACTGCGTCTCGCCATTGAGCTGGCGGGACACCAGCGCCTGTGACTGCCGGGCCTCGAGAGCGAGGTGTAGCACCGTTTCCAAATCCGCGCGGCTCACGGGCTTGAGCAGGTGGTGCAGCGGGTGGGCGCTGTGGCCCGCGAGGGCGTACTCGGCGCTGCCGGTTATGAAAATCACGCTCTCGCACACGCCGAGGCCGTAGAGCCACTTCGCGAGCTCGAGGCCGCTGGTGCCGTCCATCTGAATGTCCAGCAAATAGAGCTCAAAGTGCTCCTCGACCTACTCGAGCGCGGCGCGCAGCTTGTCGGCGCTCGCAAACTCGTGCAAATCGAGCTCTATCCCCCAGTCGCGGAAAATTTCCCTGCAATATTCGCTTATACGCGCCCTCACGTCCGCATCGTCCTCGCAGACGGCAATGCGGTATGCGCTCATGGCGATCCCTCCCCGGGGTAGATGCGTATATTGTAGCAGGTTCCGCGCCAAGATGCAAATGCATCGGAGGAAAAGTGAACCAGCCCCGGGACTTTCCGGGGCCGGTTTTGCGCCTGTGAGCTCAGGCTATGGACGCGCCGAGGGCGTAGGCCTCGTCGCGCTCGCCGCGTGTGTCCATGTCGGCGGGGTCGCCGGTGTTCCCGGCGAGGACGTGGCCGAGGTTGCGCCAGTTCAGATGCTCGCACAGGTGGTCGTAGTAGGCGAGTACGTCGTCGAAGCCGCGGCCCTCGGCGGTCATTATGAGGGCCGAGGCGCGGCCATGTCCGCGCAGCAGGTTGCCGTCGTGCTCTTCGAGCGCGAAGAGGCGGTCGATGGCCGTGCGCAGCTGCCCGCTCAGGTTCCAGTAGTAGAGCGGGCTCGCGAGGACTATCACGTCGCAGTTTCTGACCGCGGCGTAGATTTCGTCCATGCCGTCGCGCTGTACGCAGGGGTGCTCGAGCGAACTGTGCCCGCCGAAGCAGCCGCGGCAGCCGTGTATGTCCATGCTGTCGAGGTGGAACTCCTTGACGCTGTTGCCCGCGCTCTCCGCGCCCTCGATGAAGGTCCGGACAAGCCTTGCGGTGTTGCCGTTGCGACGGGGGGCTCCGTTGAGAATTACAACGCTCTTTCCCATGGCGCCTCAGATTTTGTCGGCAAACGCTGCGGCGCGCGCAACGCCGTCGGTCTTGGCGATGTCGCCCACGTTCAGTACGCCGGGGACGAGCACTTCGCCGACCATGTCCCACTTGAGCAGGGCGGCAGTGCGCTCTATCGGCACGCGCACGCCGTCGAGGACGGTCATATCGTCCTCCTCACAGCAGGCGATGAGGGCGCAGCCCTTGCCGGCCACGTCTTTGCCGCCAACGCACAGGGAGTAGAGCTTGTCAATGGCGCACTTGAGCTGGGCGGGGATGGAGTACCAGTAAACGGGCGTGGTGAACACGACCGTGTCGGCCTCGAGCACGGCGGGAGCAAGCGTGTTGAAGTCGTCGGCGAAGGAGCAGGCCTCGCCGGTCGAGTAGCAGGTCTCGCAGGCGTGACATGGGCCGATGCTCATCTTGTCGGTGTCAAAGCGCTTGACGGTGTGGCCCTTGGCCTCGGCGGCTTTGATGAAGGCCTCGGTCATGGCAAAGCTGTTGCCCTTGTCGCGCGGGGAGCCGGTGAGAACGACTATCTTACTCATTGAAAATTACCTCCTGATGTGTCCGGCGGAACAGTTGACTTTCCGTGCCGTTGATACTATAATAATAGCCGTAATACACAGAAAGTCAAGTACACACATCGAGGTTATATACTTACCTGAAGGGAAGCGTTAATATGTCCGAGCGCTGCATATCCGACGAGTGCCTGAGCACGACGGGCTTCAGCTACACGCTCTCGCTGATAAACGGCAAGTACAAGATGACGATACTCTACACGCTCATGGAGTTCGGCGTGGTGCGCTTCAACGAAATGAAAAAGTACATCGGCGGCATCAGCTTCAAGACGCTCAGCTCGACGCTCAAGGAGCTCGAGAGCGACAAGCTGGTGCACCGCGAGGAGTATCCGCAGATCCCGCCCAAGGTCGAGTACAGCCTTACCGAGCGGGGGAAAGCGCTCATCCCCATCCTGGACGCGATGTGCGAGTGGGGCAGCAAAAACCGCCTGTAACGGGCACGGCAAGTGAAAAGCAGCCTCTTCGGGCCGGAAGGCGCGGAGGGGCTGCTTTTGTGCTTTGCGCTCAGTCGGCGCCGCCGGTGGTGACGCGAAAGACCCACTCGTTGCTTGAGTTCTTCCAGCCGCAGCTCACGCTGTCGGCGCACCAGGCGAAGCCGTCCACGACCTTGCCGGCGCAGTCGTCGGCGACGAAGGAGCCGGTGGCGCTGTAGAGCGTCAGGGTGTCGGGGTTGTAGATGTAGGTCTCGCCCGTGGCCTCGTCCTGGACGAAGAGGCACTCGCCGTAGATAACCACGCGGCTGTACTCGTCCATGACGGCTCGGCTTCCGTCGGCGAGCTCGACAAGCCAGAGGTCGCCGCTGCGCCCGAGCAGCTCGGACGCGCCGGAGAAGTAAACCTGGCTGCCGTCGGAGAGGAACACGCGCACGCCCGTCTCGCCCGCGACCCAGAAGCCGCCGTCAATCGGAACGCCGGTGTAGCCGTAGAACACGGCCTGCTCAAAGGTGGTGGTGCTGTAGTAGGTGCCGTCGGCCTCAATGCTGCCGTAGCCGACCGTGACCTCGCTGACGCCGGGCAGCTGCAGCACAACTTCGCCTGAGGTGTTGATGACCTGCCACATGCCGCCGCCGTACACCGCCGCGTAGCCGTCGACAAAGCTGCTGACCTGCTCGTACTGGGGCTGTACGACGTATTCGCCGTCGGTGTTGATATAGCCCCACACGCCGCCGTTGCGCACTGCGGCGAGGCCGCCGGAGAAGGCCATAGCGTCCTCAAAGTAGCTCGTACGGCCCTCGTTGCGGTTGAGCGCCGTGCCGTCGGCGCGCAAAAAGCTCTTGCTGCCGCGCTGGTAGGTGCAGAGCATGAGCCCGTTTTCACACTGCGCGAGGGTGTAGACGCTGCTCTCCGCCATCATGCTCCTGTCGGAGAAGTTTGCCGTGTCAAATACCGTGCTGCCGTCGGAGGCGTAGCACACGGCGAGGTTGGCCTCCTCGTCGGTGACGCACAGCACTCCCAGCTCCATCGGGTACACCGAGACGTAGTCAAAGCCCGTTATCCAGCTGCCGTCGGCGGCGCAGACGGCGTAGAGGCCGTCCGTATTCTGCAGAATGTATATATCCAGGTACCGCGTCGTCTCCCCGACCTGGTAGCTGGCGGCCGTGATGCTCTCGAGCACGGGGTCGAGCACTATCATGCCGCTCTCGGTGACGAACCCGCCGCCGAAGGGCAGCAGCCGGCCGTAGGACGAGGACGTCGCGAGCGAGGTTATTACGCTGCCGCTGGCGCGGGTGTACACGGCCTCGAAGGGCACGTAATCGGTGAGCTGCTCGCGGTTTGTGGCGATGTTGGGCGCGACTACGCCGCTGCTGCCGGTGTCGTCGGTGACTTTGCCGTCGGCGCGCTCGATGGCCGGTTCAATGTACTCGTCGCGCACTGCGGCCCACTGGTCGGACAGGCCGCAGCCGGTCAGCGTGAGGGCCAGAACCAATGCGAGCGGTATTACTATCCGTTTTTTCATCGAACCGCCTCCAAATAACCCTGCGAGGAAATGAACGCCTGTCCCACGCTGCCCTGCAGCCAGAGCCAGAGCGAGCGCTCGGCGCCGCCCTCGGCCGCTTCGGACTTTACGCCCGCCAGTACGTCGAGCGCGAGCGCATATTCCCCTGATTTGATGTTCTCAGCCGACGGTGCGAGGCCGTCGACGGAGATTATTTTATACCCGTCTGCCAGCCCGAGCAGCTCGCACTCGCTCCACAGCCCGAAACCTATCACGTTGTCGCCCGTGAGCGGCAGGCTCTCGCCCGTGACGAGCTGTTCGTCGCAGCCGACGAGCCGCTCGAGGGCCGCAATCGAGCCGCTGCCTTCGGGACGGGTTAGTATCTCTATTTCGCCGATGCCGCCATAGGAGCTCCAGTCTGTGGCGCGGCCGGTGAATATGGCTTCCAGCTGCTCCGAAGTGAGGTCTGTTATGCTGCTGCCTTCGCCGACGTACAAGACCAGCGCGTCGCGGGCAATTGCCGCGGTGTCTATGCCGGAAGGCATTTCGGAGCCCTCGGGCGCTACGACAACGCCCGCCTCGCCCGACGAGAGGGCGGCCCAGGCCTCGTCCGTGGCGCCGCAGCTCAAATAGCCGGACGCGCCGTCCCTGGTTGTGCCGAGCATGATAGCCGTCACGGCCTCCATGAGCGGCTCGTATGCCGTACTGGTCGCGATGGTGGGGTAGGTGCTGTCAGTGTATGCGTAGTCGAGCGTCACATCCGGCGCATCGGTCGGGTCCGGCGCAAAATCGCCGCAGGCCGCAAGCGAAAGCAGCAGCGCCGAGGCCGTTAACAGCGCGGGAATTCTCTTCATCGTATATCCTCCATGTCCCAAAACGGGTTTGTTGCCTGCGGACAGACAGGGCCGTCCGCGGCTTCGCGACTTATTATATATACTTTAGAATAATCATTTATGAACAATCTGTCAATTCTTCATTTGCCGCTATTGACATTGTCTGCCCTCAGTGGTATATTAGCACTCGAAGGCTGAGAGTGCCAACCGGGTGCCAATGCAGATGCTCGGGTGCGGCTGGAACAAAGGCTTCGAGCGTGACTGGAACAAGGGTTTCGGGTGAGACTGGAAGCGAAGGCTTCGGACGCGACTGGAAGCGAGAGCTGCGTTTTGGCCAGGAGCCGGGCGGCTCGGGCGTCAACCGTGAGCAGGGCTTCGGGCGTGACTGAGGGCAAGCGACTTCGGGCGCGGCTGTGAGCAGGGTTTCTGGTGAGACTGAAAGCGAGAGCTGCGTTTTGACCGGGAGCCGTGTGGCTCGGGGCGACGGCGTGAGAACCGACGGCATCGGAATACGGCACAGGTCTTCTGAGGTGACAATGGCACTGACCGACAGAAAGAAAAAAATACTTGCCGCTGTGGTTGAAGAGTACATCCGCACGGCGGAGCCGGTCGGCTCGAAGAGGATCATGCAGATCGCGGACATAGGCTGCAGCTCGGCCACGATACGCAACGAGCTCGCAGAGCTCGCGAGCATGGGCTACCTTGAGCAGCCGCACACGTCCGCCGGGCGCATCCCCACGCCGCAGGGTTACCGCATCTACGTAAACGAGCTTATGAAGCGCCAGAAGCTCTCCCTCGAGGAGACCGAGGCCATCAACCGGAGCCTGAACGACAAGCTCCGCGAGCTCGACGACGTGGTGAACAACATCGGCGTGCTGGCGTCCAGCCTGACAAACTACCCGGCTATGGCCATCGCGGCCCCGCCTCCGGCGACAATAAAGCGGTTCGACCTCATATATATTGACGCGAACACATTCATAATTGTTGCCATGATGAGCAATGATACAGTCAGGAACAAGCTGGTGCATCTGCCGGTTTCCGTTGGGCAGGATATGATTGTCCGCCTCGCGAGCGTGTTCAACGCCAACTTTACCAATATCACCGAGGACAAGATTACGTCGTTGGCCATCCGCTCGGCAGAGCGCGCGGTGGACGACACGATGGGCCTGACGGGCGTGATTGCCTCCTTCGCGATTGAGATACTTTCAGAGGCGACGACCGCAGAGACCTTCGTCACCGGCGCAAACCGCCTTCTGTCCCAGCCGGAATATCAGGACCCGGCCAAGGCGCACGCGTTGATGAGCTACATCTCCGACGCGGAGCACATCAAGAACCTCCCCGACGTCTACGGCGTCGACGGCGAGGGCATCAAAGTGCTGATAGGCCCCGAGAATGTGGCGGAAGAGCTCAAGGATTCCAGCGTTGTGCTCGCCAGCTACGACATGGGCGACGACACCAAAGGACTGATAGGCGTGGTGGGGCCCACGCGAATGGATTACTCCACAGTGGCCGCAAAGCTCGGGCTTATCGCCAAAGCGCTCAGCGACCGTCTGGGAGGCGGGGCCGCCCCGCCGAAGGGCCTCGACAATAAACTCATTATAAAGGAAGATAGCGATGAGCAACAAGAACAATAGGCCGAAGGACGCCGAGGTCCCCGAGCAGGAGCTCCCGGCGGAGGACCAGGCCGCAGAAAACGAAAAGCCACCCGAGGCAGAGCCTCAGACGCAGGCGGGCGAGGACACAAAGAGTGAAGCCGCGTCGGAGGGAAAGTCCTCCGACGACTGCGCATCCAAGGTGGCCGCCGAGCACGACCGCTATCTCCGCCTCGCCGCCGAATACGACAACTACCGAAAGCGCTCCGCCAGAGAGCGCGAGAGCATCTACTCCGACGTGCGCGCCGACACCGTGACCAAGTTCCTGCCCGTGTACGACAACCTCGTGCGCGCGCTCGAGCAGTCCACCGCCGACGAGGCCTACCGCAAGGGCGTCGAAATGATAATGACCCAGTTCAAGGACATCCTCGACCGCCTTGGCGTCACGGAGATAGAATCGGTGGGCAAGACTTTCGACCCGGCGCTCCACAACGCCGTTATGCACGACACCGACGAGGAAAAGGGCGAGAACGTTATTGTCCAGGAGCTCCAGAAGGGCTTCAAAATGGGCGACAAGGTCATACGCTTCGCCATGGTC
>CAYXVA010000057.1:0-7709 GCA_964467975.1 uncultured Oscillospiraceae bacterium
GCCCTCGCGGTCCTGATGGAACGTGAAGCTCACAAGCTCGTTACCGTCGCGGTCCGAGGCGGTGCCGGAGCCGGTCATGCCGTTCAGGCTCTCAAGCGCTCCGGAGACGGTGTCCGCATCCAGCTCGGTGCCGTCCGAGAGGGTGTAATGCGTCTCCTCGCTCGCGTTGCCGTCGTCGTCATATATCGTCTCGGTGCTTATGGAGACGCTGTAGGTCTCGCCGCTGATTGTGACGTCAAAGCCGGTCAAGTCGCCGAGCGTCAGGCGCACCGGCTCGGTGGGCAGCATGTCTGTCTCGGGCGTGAGGTCGAGCAGGTTGTCGAGCGTGGAGGCGCTCACGACGTAGACCATCTCGCTGCCGGCGATGCGCGCATAAACGCCGTCGGTGCAGTAACCGCCGAGCTCGAGCGTGAACGTCGCCTCAAACTCCTGTTCCTCTCCGTCCTCGTCCTCCTCGGTGTAGGTGTAGAGCACCGTGGCCGTGGCGCGGGGCGTATCGAGCCCGTATTCGGCGAGGTCGTCGGCATCGGCGTTGTAGCACACGCACTCGAGCCAGCTCACGCCCGTGACGCCGCTCACTACTCCCCGCGCGCTTGTCGTGCTCAACGTGAGATAGCCGTCGTCGGTGACCAGGAACCACTCGTATGAGTCGGTGTACGTCGGGGCGTCGGAGGTTATGTGTTCGATCGTATAGCTCTGCGTATCGCTTTCGACTGTGAAGCTGAGCGTACTGCTCATGCTGGGCACGGCCTCGCACTTTATGAGGTCGTAGAGCCCGTAGGAAAACGGCGTGACAATCGCGCTGTCCACAAGGTACACGTTGCCGTCGCCTGTGGAGACGTAGCGTTCGCCGCCCATGCTCGTCTCGTTGCCCACGGTGAGCGTGGTCTCGGTGCCGGCTGTGAGCGTGACGGTCAGCACGGGCTCATCGAGCCCGTACTGCGCCGTGTCCTCGGGCGCAGTTATCTCCTGCGAAGCCGCAAGGCCGTTGAGCGAGGCGAGCATGGTGGTGACATAGCTGCTGTCAAGCGGGAAGGCGCTGTCATGCGCATACTCCCACGTCCCGTCGTCGTTGACGAGCTCGACGCTCTCGCCGTCGTAGCTGTAGCTGAGCGCCTCGGCGTCCTCGGTGTCGAAGGACAAAAGTGTTATCTGCTCATATTCCTGCAAGTCCTCGTCCGGCAGCAGATAGACCGCCGCCAGCGCCGCGCCCGTCACGACGACGAGGGCGAGCAGCAGCATCAAAAGCCGTTTTCCGCGCTTCATGTGCGGCGCCTCCTAACGTAAATGTATATGCCGCCGGCCAGCACGGCTATGGGTATGACGGCGATAATAACAAGCGAGATCGTGCGCACCTGGCTGCTGGTCAAGGTCAGGTACTCGTTGCTTATGGTCTTGGCGTGTATTGCGATGCCCTCGCTCTCGCCGCAAATCCAGCTTATCGAGTTGAGGAACAAGTCGCTGTTGCCGCCGGAGACCATCGCGTCCGTGCTCTCGTCGAGGATGTAAGAGCTGGATATCCAGACGATATTGCTCTCACCGCTCTCGGCCTCGGCGGTTATGGCCACGGCCAGGGCGAAGGGGCCGTCGATATCGCCGCTCTCCTTGCTGTAGGTGCTCATGGAGTATCCGGCGACCTTGGAGTAGGCGCTCTCGGAGGTGGTCAGCAACTTGGTGACAGATACTCCGTCGGGCAGCTCGTCGCTGACGGTCAGCCCCTGTGCCACGGGCAGCAGCACATAGTACCCCGCCGACGAGAGCGGGCTTGTAATCTCGTGGCTGCCGTAATTGGGCAGCAGGTCGACCGGCGTGCCGAAGGCGTAGTTCCCTCCGCTGCCCTCGACCACGATGCCCTCTTCGGCCGTCACGCCGTAGCCGGCCATGAGCGAGTCGAGGTTGGCCCGCTCGCCAGTTTCGTGCTCGGGGTCGGTTATGAGTATCAGCCCGCCGCCGGAGGATAGGTATTCCTCTATGAGCTCTAGCTCCTCGGAAGAGATGTCGCTTTGCGGCGCGAGTATGAGCAGACAGTCGGCGTCGTCGGGTATCTCGCCCGTCTCTATGAGCGAGAGGCTGTTCACCTCGACGTTGAGCGCCTCGATGCTGCTCGAAAAGCTGGTGGAGAGCTCTGTCTCGCCGTGGCCGGTCAGCGCGTAGACAACCGGCAGATCGTCGCTGACGACATAGTCTATGGCGCTGGTGAGCTGGCTCTCGCCGTTGAAGTTCACGACGTAGTTGTAACTCGAGTCATAGCTGTAGGAGTAGATGCTGTTGTAGCCCACATAGGTGTAGCGCTCGGCGCTCTCGACGACGAGGCTGTTGTTATATATCGTGCCCGTGATGTACTGCTCCATAAAGGCCGGGTAGACGTCCGGATCGCGCTTTTCCACGGTGATGTGGCTGCTGAGCGCGGCATAGCGCTCGAGCAGGGTCTGCAGCGTACTGTCCTCCTGTCCGGCCTGAACTATCCAGTACACCGTCACGTCCTCGTCGAGCGCGGAGAGCACGCCCTCCGTCTGCTCGCTTATGGTGAATAGCTGCGAGCTTGTCGTGTCGTACTGCGTCCAGCTCGAGGGCAGGGCGTTTACCAGCACGTTCAGCGCCACGGCTATGGCCAGGACGATTATGCTTGCAAGCACGCTGTACCCGCCGACGCGCAGCGCTTTCTTGCCCGAAAGGCGCGCCCAGGCGTCCCGGAACATGGCTTTTACGCTCTTGCGCCCGGTTTCCATCAGGCCCACCTCCTCTTCTCCATGCTCTGCACCGTGAGGAAGCAGAACACTCCCGCCACAGTTGCGTAGAACACTATGGTGTTAAGGCTGAAAATGCCGTTCATGAAATCGTAGTAGCGGTCAAAGAGCGAGAGTCCCGCCAGGCCGTCCACGAGGTCGGCCAGGAAATAGTTCACAAGCAGCACGGCAAAGCTCACGCCCGCCGCCACGGCCTGGCTCTCGGTGAGGCTGGAGATGAACATGCCCACCGCGAGCAGCGCCACGCCCAGGAACAGGAACGCGATTATTGATGCGTAGGCCGCCGGCAGATACACGTTCCCGAACATGCTCAAAATGAGCGGGTACACGCAGATGACCACTACCGGCAGCGCGAACACAGTCAAAAGTGCGAGGTACTTGCCCATGACCACGCGCGTCATGCTCACCGGCAGGGAGTAGAGCAACAAGTCCGTGTGCGCGCGCTTTTCGGCGGCGAAGGTGCGCATTGTGATGATAGGCACGATAACGAGGAACACGAACGGCATGTTGCCCATGGCGTATTCAAAGTTGGCGTAGCCGTAGTTGAGGTTGTAAAACATGGTAAATATGCCGGCGAAGAGCAGCATAAACGCCGCAAAAACGCAGCCGGTGAGGCCCGTAAAAAAGCTGCGAAGCTCGCGGATATAGACAGCCTTCATGCCGTTTCGCCTCCTTCCTGCGCCGCGGCGTCGCCCGCCGTGAGCTCCAGGAACACTTCCTCGAGGCTGGCGCGGGCCGTGTGCAGCTCGGTGAGCGCTATATTAGCACCTGCGAAGGCGAAGAATACAGCGCGCTCCACGCCCTCCCCCTCTATGGTGAGCGAGCCCTGGGTGAAGCCGTTTTCAAGCTCCGTGAGCTCCGAGCGCACGATGCCGCCCACGCCCTCGAGTATGCCGCTCACCGCATCGGGAGCGGCCTCGACCGTTATCTCAAGCGTCTGTCCGCCCGCGAGCAGCTTTTCAAGGTTTTCAGGCGTGTCGCAGGCGACGAGTTTGCCGCGCGAGATTATCAGCACCGTCCCGCAGACCGCCTGCACCTCGCTGAGTATGTGGCTGCTGAGTATGACGGTGCGCTGCTCGCCCAGCTCATGTATAAGGTCGCGTATCTCAATTATCTGCCTGGGGTCGAGGCCGACGGTCGGCTCGTCGAGTATGACCGCCTCCGGTGAGCCCATGAGCGCCTGCGCTATGCCGATGCGCTGGCGGTAGCCCTTTGAGAGGTTGCGCATGAGCCGGTGCGCCACGTCGAGCGTGTGCGTCTCTGCGAGCACGCGGTTTACGTCGCGCCTGAGCTCATCGCCCGCGAGCCCGCGGGCCCTGCCGACGAAGTCGAGATACTCCGCCGGGGTGCTGTCCAGATAGAGCGGCGGAAGCTCGGGGAGATAGCCGAGGCGGCGCTTGGCCTCGCGCTCGTCCTCAAAGATGTCGAACCCGCCTATGCTGACCGCGCCGCTTGTCGCGGCCAGGCAGCCTGTCATAATGTTCATTGTCGTGGTCTTGCCCGCGCCGTTGGGCCCGAGCAGACCGTACACCCCGCCGTCGGGGACGGTAAACGACAAATCGTCCACCGCCGTGTGCGCGGCGTAGCGCTTTGTGAGATGCGATACCTCTATCACAAATACCCACCCTTCCTTGTAATGGCCGCAGCGCGGCCTGTTCAAAGCATATACGGCGTAGTTAATGCAAGGCTAAAAATTCCCGTGAACTGGCTGTAAAATATGCGCGGGCAAGCAATTGACAAAAACCGACAGCCAAGGTATACTTATTTGCTCTTTGTTCGCCGTGGACATCCCGCGGCGTCAACTGCCCAAATCCATTTACCGGAGGCAATATCATGAAAAAATTTCTCCAGGAATTCAAGACCTTTGCCCTGCGCGGCAATGTCATGGATATGGCCGTCGGCGTCCTGATAGGCGGCGCTTTCTCCGGCATCGTCACCGCGCTGACCGACAACTTCATCCAGCCCATCATCGACGTCGTCACCGGTGCGGCGGCGTACACCCTCACGGACGTCGCGGGCTTCGCGAGCACGTTTATCTCCGCGGTTTTCAGCTTCTTTATCACCGCTCTGGTGCTCTTCTTCCTGCTCAAGGGCATCAACGGCCTAATGGACCTCGGCCGCAAAAAGAGCGAGGAAGTCAAGCCCGAACCCACCACGAAGAAGTGCCCCTTCTGCCTGAGCGAAATCCCCATCGCCGCCAGGCGCTGCGCGCACTGCACAAGCATGCTCGACGCGGACGTGGAGCCGTGAACCGGCCTCATACGCGGATTTAAAGGGCGGCGCCTTGACGGCGCCGCCCTTTCTCATCGTTAACAAACAATAAACTTTAACTTTACATGTTGCACTATTCGCGGAAAAATGATAAGCTGTAAGTATCAGGACAGCAGGCGCTGTACTTTCATGGAAGGAGCGTGACCAAACATGGTCAAAGTTATCGTGGGCCTGAAGGGCTCCGGCAAGACGAAAAAACTCGTCGAACTGGTTAACAAAGCCGTTGAGGAGGAACACGGCGACGTAATCTGCATTGAAAAGGACAGGAACCTCACCTTCGACATACCCTATCAGGCCCGCCTCATCTATGCCAGTGATTATCAGATAGGCACTTTTGAATTCATGAAGGGATTTATCAGCGGACTCCGCGCCGGCAACTATGATATTTCCCACATGTTCATTGACAATTTCCATAAGCTGTTCAACTCCAACACCGAGAGTGAGACGGTGGAATTCCTCGACTGGCTGGCGAGCTTGGCCGATAGCGAAGGCATTCGCTTCACAATCACTATGACTGCCGACATAGACACCCTCGGCGAAGAGATAAAGAAATACGTAATGTAATCTAAGCAGACCCCGGCCCGGGCGGTTTTGCCCGGGCCGCTTTTCGCATTGACACATGGAGATATGAAAGAGAAGAAACTTGTCTTGACCCCGGCATCCCTTATGCTGGTACTGGCCTGCGTCTCGGCGCTCACGGCGGGGCAGGCTGTTCCGCTGCCGGACGCGGCCATAACCGCGCTCGTGCTCGTCGCGTTTTACGTTCTTTACCTGCTCGCACGCAGATACGTAAAGTGCCTGGAGTGGCTCTGCCAGGCGCTGTTTTGCGGAGTGGGCTTTTACGTCTCGGCACAGCTGCTCTCGCTCGGCGAATTCACCTGGACGAGCACAGCCGACGGCCCGCTGCACCAGTTGGGCGCGGCGTGGATCGCCGTAGTCTTTGCCGTTTTGTGTGCCATTGGCCGCGCGCGCTTTGCCGCTGTAGGCACCTGCGTCATAGTCACTGTTTTCGGCGTTGCAAACTACGCGCTCGAGCAGTTCCGCGGGCGGCCTTTTCTGCTTATCGACCTGGACAGTATACGCACTGCCCTGAACGTTTCGGGCAGCTACGAGCTGGAATTAGACGCTGTTTTCATCACCGGCCTCATCTACACCGCGGCCTTCCTGCTGCTGGCGTGGTGCCTCTTCCCCGGCGGGGAGGCGGTGTCCGCCGCCGACCGCGTGCTGCGCCGCGTCCTGCCTCTGGCCTCGACGGCGGTGTTCGTATACTTCTGCTTCTACGGCGGGCTCATGTACCGCAACGGCATATACATGAACTGGAACGACAACGAGTTTCGCTCCAGCTCTGTCATGTATTTCTTCGCCACGGCCAGCACGCTGGACATCGAAGAGCCGGATGGCTACAGTGAGGAAGCCCTCGACAGCATAGTCCTGCATCTTATGGAAAACGCCGCAGACGGCGCGTGGTACGCTTCCTCTGACCCGGAGCGCGAAAAGCCCGACATTCTGGTCGTCATGAGCGAGAGTTTTTCCGACACGCGCGAGCTGGGCAATTTTGAGACGGATGAGCCGTTTTTCAGCTTCTTCGACGAACTCGAGAGCGAGAGCATACACGGCCACGTCTACTCCTCGGTCATAGGCGGCAACACGGCCAACAGCGAGTACGAGCTGCTCACCGGCGACACCTGCGCCTTCCTGCCCACCGGCGCCGTGGCGTATCAGACGTACATAAACTACCCCATCGGCACGCTTGTCAGCACCCTAAAGGACCAGGGCTACAGCGCTGCCATGTTCCACCCGCACTGGTCGACGGGCTGGAACCGCGTGCAAGTTTACGGCCTTTTCGGCTTTGACCGCACCCTCTGGCGGGAGAGCTTCAAAGACGTCTCCACCCTGCGCGGCTATGCCAGCGATCGCTGGGACTACGACAAGCTCATCGAGCTCTACGAGTCCGAGCGCGCGCAGCAGAGCGACGACGAGGGCGTTTTCATATTCAACATCACTATGCAGAACCACGGAGGATACACGACGAAGAACTTCGACGAGACCGTGCACGTCGCCGGCCATGAGGGCGAGTTCCCGATAACCGAGCAGTACCTCTCGCTGATACGCCTGACGGACGAGGAGACCGAGGCGCTCGTGGACTACTTCCGCGAGGTTGACCGCGAGGTCATCATTCTCTTCTTCGGCGACCACCAGCCGAACCTCGAAAAGGAGTTCTACGACCTCGTCTACGGCTACGACACCACCGAGCTTCAGCTCGGCGAGCTGCAGCGCAAATACATAACGCCGTTCTACATCTGGTCGAACAAGGGCCTCGAGGCGCGCGACGAGGGTTACACCTCCATCAACTACCTCAGCCAGCTCCTGCTCGAAACCGCGGGGCTCCAGAACACGCCCTACGGCTACTTCCTCTCCGACTTGCAGAAGGAGTGGCCCGTCATCAACGCAAACGGCGCCATGGACGCCGAGGGCAACTGGTACTACCTGAGCGACGAAGAGTTCACCGGCGACGAGGGCATTCAGACCTACCGCATATTGCAGTATAACCGCCTCTTCGACCCCGCCGGGTACCGCGAAGAGCTCTACACCATCTGCTCCTGATACAAAAAGCCGACCCAATGGGCCGGCTTTTTGTTGTTCTTATCACTGTTTAAACTTTAAGTATTTCTGGGGGGCTTTCTTTGGTCT